>WJOT01000027.1 GCA_009619095.1 Clostridia bacterium | reverse complement strand
AGAGGATATGTTCAGCTGGATGCTCCCAGGCTTCATGGAGCAAGTATATATTTAGATTTTCCCAGTGTAGGGGCAACAGAAAATTTGATGATGGCGGCAACGAGAGCTAAAGGAAGAACGGTCATAGAAAATGCTGCTTCCGAACCAGAAATCCAGGACTTGGCCGACTTTTTAAATAAGATGGGGGCTAAGATTAAAGGCGCAGGGACCAATATTATTGAAATTGAAGGTGTAAATGTACTTTCTGGTACGGTTCATGAGGTTATTCCTGACCGAATAGAGACAGGTACGTTTATGGTAGCAGCAGCAGTCACCGGAGGGAATGTGGCTATTCGCGGGGCAGGTTCCGAGCACCTGGAAGCAGTGATAACCAAACTTAGAGAAGCTGGGGCAAAGATTACCTTAAATAATAGAGAAATTAGAGTTACCTCAGGAAAAAATCTTAAGGCGACCGATATTGAGACAATTCCTTATCCTGGCTTTCCTACTGATATGCAGGCCCAATGGATGGTACTGATGAGTCTCGCTAAAGGTACCAGTATAATTACAGAAACTGTATTTGAGAATAGATTTCTTCATGTTGGCGAACTTCAAAGAATGGGATCTAGTATTCAGGTTAAAGGTAATAGTGCAATTGTTAAAGGCGTTCCTAAGCTCAGTGGCGCTCCCGTAGTGGCTGCGGACTTGAGAGCTTCGGCAGCATTGATTCTGGCAGCCCTGGCTGCAGAAGGAAAAACTGAGATATTTGGAGTTAGCCATCTCGACCGGGGTTACGAAGATATTGAGAAAAAGTTGAAGCGTTTAGGAGCAAGAATAAAAAGAATAAAAGAATAAGTGATAGCGGGACGACCTACAATTTATCCCATCCCAGCAGGATAATCGCCCAACTTTCCATGGGAAAGGAGTAGCGAAAAGGTTTGAAAACAATAGAAAAGAAAGTTAGAGAAATTATAGACAGGGTGAAGAATCAAGGCGACAAAGCTTTACTCTTTTATACAAAGAAATATGATGGTCTTCTATTAAAGCCAGCCGAATTGAGAGTGAAAAAAAGAGAGATTGACAGAGCTTTCCGGAAGGTTGGCTTAAATTTTATTAGGTTAATAGAAAGAGCAAAGAAAAATGTAGAAAAATTCCACCTTGGCGAATACAGGCAGATTACAAAAAAAAGTCGGCAATTCTCAAAAACCACCTTGAAAGGGGTTCGCTTTCTTGAGCTCTGGCGTCCCGTTGAGAAAGTGGGAGTCTATGTGCCTGGGGGAAAATTTGCTTACCCCTCTTCAGTGCTGATGACCATTGTGCCGGCAAAAGTAGCAGGTGTTGACAGGATTGCCATGGCTTCTCCTCCGGGGAAATTGAATTCTGAGGTTTTGGTGGCTGCCCGGATATGCGGGGTAGAGGAAATCTATAGAGTTGGCGGCGCCCAGGCAATTGCAGCTCTTGCCTACGGAACTAGGACTATTCCTAAAGTGGATAAGATTGTGGGGCCGGGAAATGTGTATGTGACTACTGCTAAGAAGCTTCTGTTTGGCGATGTAGGAATTGATATGTTGGCTGGTCCTTCGGAAATACTGATTATTGCTGACGGGAATGCCAATCCTGACTACATAGTATCCGACCTATTAGCACAGGTAGAACATGGTGGAGGTGCCACTGCCCGATTAATCACCACTTCAAGAAAAATAAGAAATATCGTTCAGAAGAAAGTGAAAAGAAAAGGAATCTACCTGATGTGGGTGGGGAGTATCAAAGAAGCTGTACGCCTTGCCAACGAATTCGCTCCAGAACATCTGGAAATTCTGACAGATAAGCCGGAGAAAATTTTACCTGAGATTAAGAATGCAGGGGAAATATTTCTTGGCAATTGGTCTCCCGTTGCCATTGGTGACTATTATGCAGGGCCAAGTCATGTCTTGCCTACAGGAGGTAGCGCGAGATTCTCTTCAGGATTGTCGGTCAAAGATTTTTTGAAAAGAATGGTAGTAGTAACGTGTTCGGAGAGAGGGTTGAGAAGTTCAGCTCGAGATATAATCAATTTTGCAAAGGTGGAAGGAATGGGAAGGCATGCAGAGTCAATAAAAGTAAGACTGAAAAAGTAATAATGTTGGAGGTGAAATGAGAAAGTCAAAGATAGATAGAAGGACCAAGGAAACACGGATTCGATTGGAGTTAAACTTAGATGGTAAGGGAAGTTATCAGATAAATACGCCAATCCCATTTCTCGACCATATGCTGGAACTCGTGGCAAGATTCGGTTGCATTGATCTGAAGATAAAAGCTTCAGGTGATGTCCGCATTGATGACCATCATACTACGGAAGATTTAGGAATCTCTCTGGGACAGGCGATAAAGAAAGCATTGGGAAAAAAGGAGAGAATATCTCGCTATGGTTTCTCCCTGGTGCCAATGGATGAGGCGCTTTCAGAAATCTCTTTAGATATCTCTAATAGACCTTATTTGGTATTCAAGGTTAAGTTTAAGAGAGAAACTAAGAAACGAGGAGAGTTCAATTTTGCACTAATTGAGGACTTTTTTCGAGCATTATGTATTAATGCAGGTATTACTTTGCACGTTAATTTAAGGTATGGCAGGAACAACCATCACATTGCTGAGTCAATCTTTAAAGGCTTTGGGTTAGCTTTACGCGAGGCGGTTAAAATAAATCCAAAGTTAAAAGGGATTCCTTCAACCAAAGGTCGAATATAAAGTAGCTGTCCCGATTCATCGGGACGAAGCTCTGCGGTAGAAAGACGTAGCTCCGCGTTGTAGGAGGGACTATGCTTGTTATTCCGGCTATTGACATTCGGGGTGGAAACTGTGTTCGCCTGGTCCAGGGGAAATTAGAACAGGAGACTATATTTTCTAAGGACCCTCTCTTTATGGCGAAGCTTTGGCAGGCTCAGGGAGCAAAAAGGATTCACATAGTTGACCTCGATGGCGCCTTCTCTGGTGTAATCCAGAATCTTGAGCTGATTGTGAAAATTGCAAAGAGTATTAATGTTCCTGTAGAAGTTGGTGGTGGCATACGGGATATGGATACTATCAAGAGAGTATTATCCGGTGGTGTAGCTAAAGTTATCCTGGGCACTTCGGCAATTTATAATACAGATACAGTAAAAAAAGCATTAAAAAAGTTTGGGGATAAAATTATAATAAGCATAGATTCATTGGGCGGAAAAGTAGCTATTGGGGGTTGGAAAGAAATTACTGCTGTTCGGTCGATGATTCTGGCTAAAAGGGTAGAAGAGATGGGAGTGAAAGAGATAATCTTCACCGATATAAAGAAGGATGGAATGTTGAAAGGGCCCAATGTAAAGGGGATAAAGGCTTTCGCTGAGAAGGTTAGAATTCCAGTTATTGCCTGTGGCGGTATCTCCACATTAGATGATGTAAAGAGAATTAAGGAACTGGAAAAAGACGGTGTTTCCGGCATGATTATTGGAAGGGCGCTATATACAGATGACATAAAGCTCCAGGAGGCTATGGAAATAGCAGAAAAGGGAGGATGAAGGGATAGTTATCGGAGTCGCTCGGTAGTGTAGGGCTTTATGCCCGTAAAATTACGCCCATAAAGGGCTACACTACAGAAAACCTGGCGGAATTAAAACTCCTGCGACTATCCCTTCATCCTTGGGGTGTTAAAAGGTAGGGATAGTTATCGGAGTCGCTCGGTAGTGTAGGGCTTTATGCCCGTAAAATTACGCCCATAAAGGGCTACACTACAGAAAACCTGACGGAATTAAAGCTCCTGCAACTATCCCTTCATCCTTGGGGTGTTAAAAGGTAGAAAAAGTTTTTGGAGGTAACAATGAAGTTTATAGAAGAATTGAAATTTGATAGTCAAGGTTTGATTCCAACAATAGTGCAGGATTATGAAGATGGTCAGATTTTGATGCTGGCTTATATGAATGCAGAGTCTCTGGAAAAGACAATAGCCACTGGAAAGACCTGTTTTTGGCGTCGTTCCCAAGGGAGACTGTGGACTAAAGGGGAAAAATCAGGACATTTTCAGGAGGTCAAAGAGATTTTTTTCGATTGTGATGGTGACACACTACTGGTAAAAGTGAAACAACTTGGCGGTGCTGCCTGCCACACGGGATACAGGTCGTGTTTCTTCAGGAAGGTTAATGAAAAAGGAGAATATGATATTGTTGAGGAAAAAGTTTTTGACCCCAGCAAAGTCTATAAGAAATAGGGGCTGATTCATTACGCTCCGATAAATCGGAGCTACTCCGATGAAATAAGTAAAGGGAATTTATGTTCCATCCAAGTTTTAGTCAATTCAAAAGATTAGCAAAAAAAGGAAATTTACTTCCCGTCTATAAAGAAATCCTCGCCGATATGGAAACGCCGGTCTCTGCATTCACCAAAGTTGGTATGGGAAAGCATGCCTATCTTCTGGAAAGTGTTGAAGGGGGAGAAAAGCTGGGAAGGTACTCTTTCTTATCCAGTAGCCCGGCATTAATTTTTGAGAGTAAAGGGAGAAAAGTTACTTTGAGTCTTAAGGCTCCAGTAATGCGGCAAGTGAAAGAGACAGACAATCCTCTTGAAGAATTGAGGAAAATTATGCAGAAATACAAGCCAGTAGAAGTGGAAGGGCTACCTCGATTCTACGGAGGAGCTGTAGGTTATATTGGATACGATATGGTAAAGTTCATTGAAGATATACCCAGCACTAATCCTGATGACCTCGACTTGCCTGATTGTAAATTTATATTTACAGATAATCTCCTGATCTTCGACCACGTAGCCCATACAATTAAAGTTGTATCCTGTGTCCATTTAGATAGAGAAAAAAATAATCTAAAGACCTTGTATAATGAAGCGTGCAGGAAGATTGAAAAGTTAATAACTGAGTTGAGAAAGAAACCAAAGAAGAGACCTAAAGTAAGACGGTCAAGAAGCTCAAAGATAATCCTGGAATCGAATTTTACCAGAAACGGTTTTGAGAAGATTGTGGAAAAGGCTAAGGAGTATATAAAAGCAGGAGATATTATCCAGACTGTTCTGTCTCAGAGGTTACAAACAAAGGTTAGTGCGCATCCTTTCGATATTTATCGAGCACTGAGAGTTATCAATCCTTCACCTTATATGTATTATCTCTCGCTGGGAGGGATGAATCTTGTCGGTTCTTCACCGGAAATTCTCGTCAGACAAGAGGGAAGAAGAGTTGAAGTTCGACCTATAGCAGGTACCAGACCGCGAGGGAAAGACGAATTTGAGGATAAGAAATTAGAAAGAGAATTGCTCAAGAGTTCCAAAGAGAGAGCAGAGCATCTTATGCTGGTCGACCTGGGAAGGAATGACATCGGTCGGGTCTGTGAGTATGGTAGCGTTAAAGTGCCAGAATTGATGGTTATTGAGAGGTATTCCCATGTAATGCACATTGTTTCAGGAGTGGTTGGTAAACTAAAAAGAGGAATGGATAGCTTCGATGTCCTTAGAGCCTGTTTCCCCGCGGGCACAGTTTCCGGAGCGCCAAAGGTCAGGGCAATGGAAATAATAGAGGAGTTGGAAAATCTAAAAAGAGGATCCTATGCTGGAGCAGTGGGATATTTCAGCTTTCAGGGAAACATGGATATGGCGATTACCATTAGGACGATCCTGATAAAGGGAAAAGAGGCTTTTCTCCAGGCCGGGGCAGGAATTGTGGCTGATTCCATTCCTAAAAATGAATATGAGGAAACAATAAATAAAGCAAAGGCATTATTTGAAGCGATTGAAATGGCAGAGAAAGGGCTTGAATAGTGATTCTGGTAATCGATAATTATGACTCTTTTGTCTATAACCTCGTGCAGTATTTAGGAGAAATGGGGGAGAGATTGAAGGTTTTTCGGAATGATAAACTCTCCCTTTCAGATATTACTAAATTAGCACCAGAAAAAATAATTATTTCTCCCGGCCCGGGTAGACCCGAAGATGCCGGGATATCCTGCAGTCTAATAAAGGAGTTTGCAAGAAAGATTCCCATCCTGGGAGTCTGTCTTGGTCACCAGTGCATTGGCTATGCTTTGGGAGGAGAGGTAGTTAGGGCAGGAAGGATTATGCATGGTAAGACTTCCCTGGTTTACCATAACCAGAAAGGAATATTCGAAGGGATTACCAATCCTTTTGAGGCAACACGTTACCATTCGCTGATTGTAAAGGCAGATAACCTGCCTGAATGTTTGGAGATTATTGCTCAGACTGACAGAAAAGAGATTATGGGGATTAAACATAAAGACTACTCGATTTGGGGAGTCCAGTTCCATCCAGAATCTATTCTCACTAAAGAAGGAAAGAAACTCTTAAGAAATTTTTTAGAAATCAAGTCGCGGGAATCCTTGGTATTTTAATACCGAGATGAAAGCGACTATCTGTTAAGGTGTTTATAGTGCAAATTATCGACTTAATTGATACTTTTTGTTATACTATCTACATATAGGGAATCTCACACACGCAAGGACAGTTGTATATAATGTTAATTACCATATTGTATGGTCAGTTAAATACAGACGGGAGGTTTTAACCGAAAAGATAGCTGACAGGCTGAAAGTTATTTTATACGACATAGCGAAAGAAAAAGGGTTTGAAATCAAGAGTATAGAAGTGATGTCAGATCACGTGCATGTTTTTGTATCGGCGCATCCGAAGTTTTCTGCGTCTTATTATCTATAAAATGTTCAAAGGCATTTCCGGCAGAAGAATATTTATAGAGTTTCCGAGGATAAAGAAGAATCTGTGGAAAGGTCAGTTGTGGAATCCATCAACATACATTGAAACGATAGGGCACATATCAGAAGAAACCATTAAAAAGTATATTGAAGACCAGAGGAAGGGATGATCTTAAAGGCATTTAAATACAGGCTGTATCCTACCGAAAAACAGAAGGAGTTTCTTGAGAAACACTTTGGTAGTTGTCGTTTTGTGTATAACCACTTTCTTGCTTTACGGAGAGATGCATGGCAGAGAAATAAACAATCAATATCTGGATTTGAGTGCAAACGTCAGTTGAAAAATCTTAAAACTGAATTCCCATGGTTAAAAGATGTAAATTCCCAATCGTTGCAAGACGTAGTATTAAACCTTGAAAAGGCATACAGGCGTTTTTTTAAAGGTTTTGCCGGCTATCCAAGATTTAAGACAAAAAATGGATTTCAGTCCTTTGCTGTTCCACAGAACTTCAGAATTGAGGATGATAAGCTCTACATACCGAAAGCCAAAGATGGCATTAAGGTCAAACTGCACAGGGCAATTAATGGTATTCCCGTGATTGCAACTATTTCCAAAACACCATCAGGCAAATATTTTGTATCGGTAATCTCTAAAACAGTAACGGAAAAACTGCCTATTACGAACCGCAAGATAGGCGTTGACCTCGGGCTTACGCATTTTGCCACACTGTCAGGGGGCGAGAAGATAGAGCATCCTAAGACGTTGTTGCAATCAGAGCGACTTCTTAAGAAGCTACAACGTTAGTTATCGAGGAAAGAGAAAAGCTCTAAAAATCGCAATAAAGCACGGCTAAAAGTGGCAAAGCTCAACGAGAAGATTACGAATCAGCGTAATGATTTTCTTCACAAACTGTCCTATAGGCTTATCAACGAAAACCAGGTGATATGCCTTGAAGACTTAAATGTGAAGGGCATGGTTCGTAACCGTTACCTTGCTAAAGCTATCAGCGATAGTGGATGGGGAGAGTTATGCCGACAGATGCAATACAAAGCTGATTGGTATGGCAGGACGGTGAAACAGATACCGAGATTTTATCCGTCCAGTAAGGAATGCAGTATTTGTCGGTTTGTAATGACTGATTTAAAGTTATCCCGGAGGACATGGACATGCCCCAACTGTGGCACAGTCCATGACAGGGATGATAACGCATCAAGTATAATATTAAGCGTAGGGCAGGGCATGCCCGAAGTAACGCCTGTGGAGAAAATGGCCTCTGTTTCTTCGATTCTGTCGATGAAGCAAGTCAACTCGAAGAAGCAGGAAACTCTCGCATCTTGAAAGATGCACGGGATTTCAATCCCGTGAGTATGTCACAAATGGCAGAGACTTCTCAAAGGAGAAGAGAATGATTAAGGAAGCAATTGCCAAAGTAGTAAAAGGTGAAAACCTCGAAGAAAAAGAAGCAGTTCAAGTAATGGAAGAGATTATGTCAGGTAAGTGTACCGATGCCCAGATTGGAGCTTTCATTACCGCCCTGAGAATCAAGGGAGAAACTGTAGAAGAGATAACAGGATGTGCCAAAGTGATGCGGGCTAAAGCAACTAAAATTAATGTCTTGCCAGAGGTAGACATAGATAGGGATGAAATCAATATCGATTGGGAGACAGTAGTGGATACCTGTGGCACAGGGGGCACAGGAACGAATACCTTTAACATTTCTACCACCACGGCGTTTGTGGTGGCTGGATGTGGTCTCAGGGTGGCTAAACACGGAAACAGGGGAGTCTCCTCAGGTTGTGGAAGTGCCGATGTTATAAAGGGTTTGGGAGTGAACCTCGAGGTTCCTCCTGAGGTGGTTGGCAAGTGTGTGAGGGAGATTGGGATAGGTTTTCTTTACGCTCCTCTGTTTCACGGAGCTATGAAATATGCCATAGGTCCCCGACGAGAAATTGGTCTTCGTACCGTATTTAATATTCTTGGTCCTTTAACTAATCCCGCCGGTGCCACAGCTCAGGTTCTGGGAGTTTATGATGGTGAACTCACAGAAATGATGGCTCACGTGTTGAACAACCTGGGAGTAAAGAGAGCCTTCGTTGTTTACGGTTTAGACACTTTAGATGAGATTACGATTACTGGCCCAACTAAAGTTTCTGAATTAAAAAAGAAAAAGGTGGAAACCTACCATATCAGGCCGGAGGATTTCGGTCTTCCTGTGGCCCATCCTAGCGAAATAAAGGGAGGCGGAGTTGAAGAGAACGTTGGGATAGTTTATTCAATTCTTAAAGGCAAGAAAGGTGCACAGCGGAACGTCGTTCTTCTAAACGCCTCTGCTGCTCTTGTGGCTGGAGGAAAAGCAAAAGATTTTAAAGAAGGGATTAGACTGGCTGAAGATTCAATCGATTCCGGGAAGGCAATGAGAAAGTTGGAGCTCCTAAAAGAGTACACCACCAAATCCTAAGTGACATATTTAGATACATAGTTCACTCGAAATTCAATTGATTTGGGTTTTTGGAGTGTCAAACGAAAGTTTGACAAGGTAAAAGCGGGAGGCCACGGAGTGCCTCCCCTACAAAACTCTCTTACTCCATTGTATAATTCATAATTCGTAACTGATGATTGTTTATGGATATTTTAGGGAAGATAGTTTCTTACAAGAGAGAGAAGGTGGCTGAAAAGAAAGGGAAGATTCCCCTGGCTAAATTGAAGGATAGAATTATTAAACTTCCTCCGGTCAGGGATTTTAAGAGAGCAATTTCTCTTCCAGGGAAAATAAATTTAATCTGCGAGATTAAAAGAGCCTCTCCTTCCAGTGGCCTCATCTGCAGAGAGTTTCACCCCAAAAAGATAGCCCAGACCTATGAGAAAAATGGTGCAGGGGCTATTTCTGTATTGACAGAAGATAAGTATTTTCAGGGAGATATCCTTCATCTCTTCTCTGTTAGAGAGAGCGTTAACATTCCCATTCTACGTAAGGACTTTATTATTGACGAATACCAACTCTATGAATCGAGAGCTTTTGGTGCGGATGCTGTTCTTTTGATTGCTTTTCTTCTGGATGGTAAACAGATAGGTGAATTTATAAAGATAAGTAAAGATATAGGAATGGAAACTCTGGTTGAGGTTCATTGTGAGGAAGACCTGGAGAAAGTCCTCTCTACACCTGCAGAGATTATCGGGATAAATAATCGCAATCTGAAAGATTTCACTGTTGACCTTAATGTAACCAAAGGTTTAAGGGAGAAGATTCCACAGGAAAAGATAGTTGTTTCCGAAAGCGGTATCAAAACGAGAGAGGATGTTTTGTTGTTGAAAAATACAGGAATAAATGCTATATTGATTGGACAAGTTTTACTGGAAAGCGAAGACATCGGTAAGAAATTGGAGGAATTAGGGATTTAAAATTGTAGGTCCCGATGACTCGGGACAAAAAGGAGGTAGGTATGGAACAGTCGAAGATCATTCTTTCAGAAAAGGAGATTCCCCAAGCCTGGTACAACATTCAGCCGGACTTGCCAGAACCCCTGGCTCCAGCATTGCATCCGAAGACTTTTAAGCCATTGGGACCTCAGGACCTGGCACCTCTCTTTCCTATGGAGTTGATTAAACAGGAAGTAAGCCAGGAGCGCTGGATCGACATACCGGATGAGGTTCTCGATGTCTATAAACTGTGGAGACCGACACCTTTACATCGAGCTTATAGGTTAGAGAAAGCACTGGGGACTCCGGCGAGAATCTATTACAAGAATGAGAGCGTAAGTCCCCCGGGAAGCCATAAGCCAAACACAGCAGTTGCCCAAACCTACTACAACAAAAAGGAGGGAGTAAAAAGAATTGCCACTGAGACAGGAGCAGGGCAGTGGGGAAGCGCCCTTTCTTTTGCCTGTAACCTCTTTGGACTGAAGTGCACAGTTTATATGGTAAAAGTGAGTTACCAGCAGAAGCCTTACCGGAGAGTGTTAATGGAGACATGGGGTTCAGAAGTCCATCCCTCGCCAACTAATTCAACCAATGCTGGAAGAAGTATCCTGGAGAAGGACCCGGAGTGTACGGGCAGCCTGGGTATTGCCATATCAGAAGCAGTCGAAGATGCAGTTACACATGATGATACTAAGTATTCTCTGGGTAGTGTTTTAAATCACGTTCTCTTACATCAAACTGTTGTGGGACTGGAGCTTAAAAAACAGTTGAAACTTGCTGAGGAAAAGCCCGATATTCTAATAGGATGTGTAGGTGGAGGGTCCAATTTTGCCGGGTTCTGTTTCCCATTTGTTAAAGATAAACTGCAAGGTAAAAAGATACAGATAATTGCCTGCGAGCCTGAGGCGTGTCCCACTTTAACCAGAGGTCCTTACCGATACGACTTTGGAGATACTGCTTGCACAGCTCCGCTGGTAAAAATGTTTACTCTGGGCCATTCATTTGTTCCTCCACCAATCCATTCCGGAGGACTGAGGTACCATGGTGATGCTCCGCTTATGTGCCTTCTGGTGAACAAAGGAATTATTGAGGCCAGAGCATACCATCAGAATCCTGTATTCGAAGCAGCTGTTCTATTTGCTCGCACTGAAGGCATCCTTCCTGCTCCAGAAACAGCCCATTGTATAAAGGCGGCAGTGGATGAAGCGAAGAAATGTAAGGAAACTGGAGAAGAAAAGTGCATTGTAATAGCCTTTAGTGGGCACGGACACTTCGACCTTGCTGCCTATGATGCGTACCTGGGTAAGAAATTAGAGGATTACGCCTATCCAGAGGAGAAAATAAAAGAGGCTCTGGCAGCAATTCCCTCAATCGGGTGAAAGAGTCTGGAGTCCTTCGGACAGGGAGGGATTCTGAGCGCCAATGTAGGGGTCCTGATGTATCGGGGTGGTCGCCCGAGGGTTAGTATTGATGGTCAGGATAAAAATTTGTGGCATTACTAATGAAAAGGATGCCTTATGGGCAGTCAATCTGGGAGCTGATTACATAGGCTTCAATTTTTACAAGAATAGCCCTCGCAAAATTTCTCCAAAATTGGTAACCCAGATTATTGGAAAACTCCCCTCCTTCACCCAGCCTGTGGGCGTTTTTGTAAACGAAGAGATGAAAGCAGTCAAGAGGATTGCCGAAAAATGCAGGCTCAATCTGGTGCAGCTTCATGGTGAGGAGAGCCCTGAATACTGTCGAGAGTTGCAAGCGCAGAGTGCGAGACTAAAGATAATTAAAGCATTCAGGATAAGAGATAAAGAAAGTCTGGAAGGGATGGAAAAGTACAGTGTAGATTATTATCTTCTTGACTCTTATGTTCCGGGGATAGAGGGAGGGACAGGAGAAGTTTTTAACTGGGATCTGGCAGCGGAGGCGAAGCAGTTTGGCAAGCCAGCATTTCTGGCAGGAGGTCTTACTCCTGATAACATAACTCAAGCTATAGAAAAGGTCAATCCCTATGGTGTAGATGTAGCCAGTGGTGTAGAGAGGACTCCCCGACGAAAAGATTACGACCTCATGTGTGAATTCATAAATCGAATTAGAACAAAAAAACTATAACTCTACACGGGAATAGAGATGAAGGGATAGCTTTCGGAGTCGCTCGGTCAGCTGCACAGATTGAATCTGTGCCTACAGCAGTTTGTTGGAGTGTCAAGCGAAAGCTTGACCAGGGTGAAACTTTCGTTTCACACTCCTGATATTTGTAGGTACGGTTTTAACCGTGCAAAACGCGTGGAGATAATTTTATAAATATGGAAAAGGTTTTACCAGACAAGTCAGGCTATTTCGGTATCTTTGGAGGAAAGTTTGTTCCCGAGACCTTGATGTCTGCCCTCAAGGAGCTTGAGCGAGTTTACAATAGGGCAAAGAGGGACAAAAGTTTTCAGGATGAACTCAAATACTACCTCTCGGAGTATGGAGGAAGACCTACACCATTATATTTTGCCAGAAACCTGACAAAGAAGCTGGGTGGTGCGAAGATATATCTTAAGAGGGAAGATCTCTGCCATACGGGCGCCCACAAGATAAATAATACTCTTGGTCAGGCACTTTTGGCAAAAAGGATGGGTAAGAGAAGAATCATTGCTGAGACAGGAGCTGGTCAACACGGAGTAGCCACAGCTACTGTTTCTGCCCTTTTAGGACTGGAATGCGAAATTTATATGGGAACTGAGGATATAAAGAGGCAATCGCTTAATGTTTTTAAGATGGAACTTTTAGGAGCGAAAGTTATTCCAGTCTCTTCGGGAACTAAAACCTTAAAGGATTCAATCAACGAGACGATTAGAGACTGGGTTGCCAATGTAAGAACAACGCACTATCTTTTAGGCTCCTGTGTTGGTCCGCATCCTTATCCCATGATGGTAAGGGATTTTCAGTCAGTTATTGGTAAGGAGGTCAAGCGCCAGATTTTGGAAAAGGAAGGCCGGCTGCCAGATTATTTGATAGCCTGTGTAGGCGGTGGAAGTAACTCTCTGGGCCTATTTCACCATTTTTATAACGATGCAGTGAAGTTTATCGGAGTTGAAGCAGCTGGGTTAGGAATAAAAAGTGGTAGACACGCTGCTCCTCTATATGTAGGAGAGATAGGAATCCTGCATGGCTCGAAAAGTTATGTTCTACAAGACAGCGATGGGCAAATTCTTCCTGCACATTCTGTTGCTCCTGGCTTAGATTATCCGGGAGTTGGACCTGAACACAGTTTTTATAAGAAGACAGGCCGTGCCGATTACTTTGTGGTTACGGACAAGGAGGCACTGCAGGCTTTCCATTTCTTCTCTGAAACCGAAGGCATTATTCCCGCGCTGGAACCGGCTCACGCTTTGGCCTACTTGATGAAAATAGCGAAGGATACTAATAAAGATGAGATAATTGTTCTTTGTCTCTCCGGTCGGGGAGATAAAGACGTAGAGATAGTTAAGGGATAGTTATCGGAGGCGCTCGGATAGAGCCTCGCTCAAAATCGGCCAGCGCCGGGGCTTTACCTGACCGATTTAAAGCTCCTGCAACTATCCCTTCATCCCGGCGTATTAGAAGGTAGGGATAGTTATCGGAGGCGCTCGGTCAGAATTTCAAATGTAGTGTAGGGGCGACACGCAGTTTACCCCGATAAAGCGGGGTGGTCGCCCGAATGGTAAAATGAAGGAAAGCTTGCGCTTTGCTGCTACAGGAACTGAACGGCACCATAAATGGTGCCTGACCAGAACAAATCGAAGTCTATGAACAGGATTGACAGTAAATTTGGAGAGTTAAACAGAAAAGGTAGAAAGGCTTTAATCACTTTTATTACTGCCGGTGACCCAGATTTAGATACGACCTTTGAGTTAGTTTTGGAGATGGAGAGGAAAGGCGCAGATGTCGTTGAGTTAGGTGTCCCTTTCTCTGACCCCTTGGCTGATGGCACTACCATTCAGAGAGCATCCCAGAGAGCGTTAAATAATAAGGTAAGATTAAGAGATATACTCAAATTGGTCTATAAATTGAGAAGGAAGACAGAAATTCCCATCGTTCTGATGAGTTATTTGAATCCTATTTACAAGTATGGGTTGGAAGAATTTGCCACAACGTGTAGAAAAACGGGCGTAGATGGGGTTATCATTCCCGACCTTGTGCCCGAAGAAGCAGAAGAGTGGCTGACGGTGGCGCGGTTGAATAAATTATCTACGATTTTTCTGGCTGCTCCCACTAGCCCGCTGGAGAGGATAAAAAAGATTGCCAGCAAAAGCACGGGCTTCTTATATTATGTATCTTTAACTGGTGTGACCGGTGCTCGCGATAAATTGAATAGCAATATAATTGAGGCTTTAAAAGCTATTAAAAGGATAACTAATAAACCTGTAGCCTGCGGCTTTGGAATCTCCAATCCCCAACAGGCACGAAAAGTATCCAGATATAGCGATGGTGTTATTGTGGGTAGTGCGATTATAGATTTGATTGAAAAGAGCACCAGCAGAAAGGCTATATTAAAGAATGTGGGTAATTTTGTTGCATCTTTACACCAGAAAATGGTAGGTGATTAGTATGCCAGTCGAAGAACCCGGTGGTAAAAAGAGTGTACCAGGTGGTCTGTGGACGAAGTGTGAAAAGTGTAACGAGATAATTTACAACAAGGAACTGGGAAAGAACTTTAAGGTTTGTCCCAAGTGCGGCTATTACTTTCGATTGACGCCAAAGCAGCGCATTAGGTTACTTCTGGACAGAGGAAGTTTCCGGGAGAATTACGCCAATCTTAAACCCAGCGACCCCTTAGGGTTTGTTGCTGTTCAGTCTTACAAAAACAAGGTGAAGCAAGACCAGAAGAAGACAGGGTTGAGTGAGGCGGTTATTAGTGGCGAAGGTAGGATAGGCAAGCACAAGGTAGCTATAGCTATTTTAGATTTTGACTTCATGGGTGGGAGTATGGCTTCCGTGGTGGGGGAAAGAGTCACTCGCCTAATTGAAAAAGCAATCAAGAAAAGAATTCCCGTAGTTATTGTCTCTTCTTCTGGTGGGGCAAGGATGCAGGAGGGAGTTCTTTCCCTAATGCAAATGGCAAAGACAAGTGCAGCCCTGGGTCTGTTGGATCGGGAAAGGATACCTTTTATTTCGATTTTAACTAATCCTACTACAGGTGGGGTAAGTGCAAGTTTTGCTATGTTGGGTGATGTAATTATTGCCGAACCCAGAGCACTTATCGGCTTTGCTGGCCCGCGGGTTATCGAACAGACCATAAAGCAAAAGTTGCCTGAGGGATTTCAGACTTCAGAATTCTTATTAAAACATGGTTTAATAGATATGATAATTGAAAGAAAAAACTTAAAGAGTACTGTTGTTAGAATATTAAATCTTTTTTCATCCTGATAAACCGAAATTGACGCCCATAGATGTTTGAGTAAGTGTCTGCTTGAACAGTATAAATTACAGCCCACGCCCATTCTTTATGATTAAAAAATTGTAATATGACCTACCCCCAGGTTTTAGATTACCTTTCGGCTTCAGAGCATTTAGGTATAGAGTTTGGACTCTCTAATATTAAGAAGCTTTTGAGAGCCACTGGCATTGGTGATGAGAAATTCCAGATAATCCATATTACCGGGACCAATGGAAAAGGGTCAGTGGCTATTTTTCTCTCCAGTATTCTTAAACAGGCTGGATTCAGGGTTGGCCTATATACTTCGCCCCATTTAATCGATTTTCGGGAGCGCATTCAAGTAGATGGGAGATATATTTCCAAGAAGAAAGTTAGCGAACTCCTCTCTCAGTTACTGTTTTTTATCAGAACTCCTCGCGCAAAATTCTCCTTGAAGCCGACCTATTTTGAAATAATGACAGCCCTGGCGCTCCAATACTTTTCTCAAGCCAATGTGGAAATAGCCATATTAGAAGTGGGCATGGGTGGTCGGTTAGATGCCACAAATGTATTCAACCATTCCCTGGTGTCAATCATCACCAATGTCAATCATGAGCATACGGAGTATCTGGGTAAAAGAATTTCTGATATCTCTCGAGAAAAAGCAGGAATTATAAAAAAGAACGGAATCGTAATTACTGGAGTGAAACAGAAAAGAGCTCTGGGAATAATAAAAGGAGTATGTTGGAAGAAAAGAACAAGATTATTCCGTTTAGGAAAAGACATCAAAGTCCAACACATAAATCAAAGAAAAGACGCCAATAATTTCTGTGATTCCCAGATGTTCGATTACCAGGGAATCTTCGATAGTTTCAGAGATTTGAAGATAAGACTTTTAGGGAGACACCAGATAGAGAATGCGGCTTTGGCCCTGGGTGCAATCGAAGGATTAAGATTGAGAGGAATCCAGGTGGCGGAGAACCATTTGAGAAAGGGGCTGGAGAAAGCGACCTGGTCGGGGAGATTGGAAGTTTTAAATTGTGTCAACCGGAAAGGAAAGAATTGTAAGGTAGTGTTAGATGGTGCGCATAATCCAGCTGCTATGCACTGTCTCAAGAATGCTCTCCTGGAGGATGTTATTCCCCATCGCAGGATAATTCTCGTCCTGGGAATTTTGAAAGATAAAGATGTAAAAAAGGTAGTGGCAGAAATTGTTCCCTTATGCCAGGAAGTGGTGGTGACTTCACCTAACACCGAGAGAGGTTTGGATAAAAAATTGCTTAGAAGAGAAGTTATGAATTATCTCCCTTCAGGTAAGGTCAGGATGGAAAATGGCGTCGGGGAAGCCCTGATGAGGGCTCTTGAGGTTGCCAGTACGGATGATTTAATTTGTGTTACTGGTTCCCTGTACACTGTAGGGGAAGCGAAGAGGGCATTGAAACGATGAACAAGTATTCTATCGGAATAGACATTGGTGGCACGAATATAACTGTAGCCCTGGTTACAAAAAAAGGGAAAATCGCAAGAAAGATTAGGTTTCCCACCAAGGTAGAAGAGGGCAAAGCTAAGATTATTAAACGCATCGTAAAAGCTTTGGACGAAATTATGAGAGGTCTCGGGTCGAACTCTATAGAGGGAATAGGCATTGGTGTGGCTGGTGATATCGACCAGAATAGAGGGATTGTCCGATTCTCTCCCAATCTATTCTGGAAGAATGTGCCTATAGTTCATTTGATAAGGAAGAGATTCAATTTAAAGGTGGTTGTGGACAATGATGCTAATGCCGCTGCCTGGGGAACATACATTTTAGAAACTAAGAGAAAGGTAAAGAACTTACTCTGTATAACCCTGGGTACTGGCGTGGGAGGTGGCCTGATAATCAATGGAAGGATATATCACGGTGCCTCGGGCAGTGCCGGTGAGATTGGTCATATTACACTCAATCCCCAAGGAGAAAAATGTAGGTGCGGGAATTATGGTTGTCTGGAAACTTATGTCGGTTCAGCCTATATTGTTAAAAAGGCGGTTAAGGAAATCAAAAAAGGTGAAAGGAGCCTGATAAAGAAGCTCGCTGGGGGAAACTTACAGTCAATTACTTCCCAGACCATTCAGGCTGCTGCCCTGAAGGGTGATAAATTGGCAAGGAGAATCTGGAAAGAGGCAGGGGAATATTTAGGAATAGCATTATCTGGAGTTATTAATCTTCTCAATCCTGAAGTCATAGTTTTTGGCGGGGGAGTAGCCAGGGCTGAAGAATTAATTTTCCAACCAATGAAAAAAGAAATCCGAAAGCGCACTTTCAGGGTTCCTTTTGAGAAAGTAAAGTTTACTCACACAAAGTTCGGTGCAGACCTGGGGGTAATTGGTGCAGCTTTATTGACATTGCAAGGAAGAAATAGAAAGTGAAAAGTGTAAAGTGGTTCTTGCCTTCCTATATAGCCTTCGTGGCTATTTTTTTATTTTATCAATCTGCCAGTGCTTACCTTCCTGAAGGAAAAGAGTCCTATATAAGTCGAGCCAGTACCTATGTAGTCGTGGGGAGAAGTTCTGAATTAAGTCCCCTCCAGGATAATCCGATTATTCTTTCAGCCGATTACATTGAGTATAGGAAAGAAGAAAATAAAGTCTTAGCCCGTGGTAATGTTAAGATAGAAGATAGAGACGTTGTCGTGAAATGCGAGGAAGCCATTTTCGACATGAAAGAGAAAAAAGTGGAAGCAAAAGGCGAAATCGTTCTTCAAGATAAGGGAATTACCATCTATGGCAGTAAAATAATCTACGATTTGAGAACAGGACGGGGAGTTATAGACAATGCTTCATCATTTATAGACCCCTGGTACTTTTCCGGCCCGAAAATAGAGAGAATAAGCGATAAAGAAATCGTTTTACATAATGGTTATATTACTTCCTGCGAACTCTCTTCTCCCCATTATCGGTTTAAAGCAAGAAAGATTCGTGTTTTATTGGGAGAGAAGTTTTACGCTTACAATGTCCTGATGTATTTAGGTAAAATCCCCATTTTCTATTTCCCTTTCTACTGGCATTCATTGCGCGAGAGAAGATTTAGGTGGGGATTGAAATTGGGCTCCAGTGGCGAGGAAGGATTTTTTGCTAAAGCAAATTTTGGATATGCCTTTAGCGAGAGGACATATGGAACTTTACTCATCGATTATATGACCAAAAAAGGAGTTGGTTGGGGAAGCAGATATGATTACAATTTGCCCAATAAAATAAAAGGATTTTTGTACGGATATTACATTAAAGAGAAAGACACTAAAGAAAAGAAATGGCGGGGAGAGGTAGAACACTGGCAGAATTTAGGAAGCGACTTCTATTTCCAGACGAAGCTGGACTATATGTCCAATCAAAATTTTAATAGAGTATATAATGAAGAAGACTGGATTCCCATGAAAGAGGAACTGAAATCTCATATTGTTCTTACCCGCTCAAGACCCACCTATACTTTGAGAATACTTGGAGAAAGAAAAGATGTATGGGATGAGGATACTGACCGATTTGTCAATACTCAGGCCTATTCTCCCAGGTTCTCATTTGCAACAAATCTTCTCCAAATCAAGAAAGGACTGCTCTATTATAAATTAGGAGCGAATTACGCCAACTACTATGTTAAACCATACGATTATGTTACCAGAGAATTTCAGGAAGGTCACCGTGTAAATCAGAGCAATATCTATTTTGACCTGGTCAATAAACTGAGGTTATCACGCAGAGCGAGCGTAAATACAGAAGTAGGTTTTCAGGAAAGCTGGCGAGATAAGGATGAAAGCTGGAATAGAAAAAATGTATATAAGAATATATACCACACTAAAGCAAACTTACGGACGCGGATTACCAGGTCTTTGGATACAGACTTAACGCACAGTTTCCAGCAAGAACAGGGTAAGAAGACGACGCTCAATAAACTTTCGATTTTGGGAAAAATCCGCCTTCTCAGGTTGCTGGAATTTACTTCTTCTACAGGATATAGTTTTATTGGAAAGAGAAATGAGAGATTCGATAACCTTTTTTCCCGGGCGGATTTTACCCCTTCTCGTTTAACGAACTTCTATTTTGAGCATAGCTACGACTTGAACAGGGAAAAGACATCCAATTTTCAGGTTGAAACGATATTTGGTCCGGGAGCAAGGGAATGGTCAATAAATGCCAGATTGACCTATTTAGAGGGAATAACTTCGGACTATCCCCGTCGCCTGGACATAGTAAATGGGTTTAATTTTCCGATTACCGGAAAATGGAGGGCTCGACTGGCTACCAGATACGATATATATAGTCGTAAGCTTATGGAACGAGGAATTCATCTCTATCGAGACCTCCACTGTTGGGAAGCAAGGCTTAGCTGGACAAAAATACCTTCCGAGGAAGAGATATGGTTCACGGTTAATTTGAAGGTCTTTCCCGAAGGCAGAATAGGTGTTTACCATAATATTGATGAGGAGGAGTGGAGGCTACGCAGAAAATAATTTTTGTTTGACAATTTTTTCCCATTTTGTTAACATTGGTGTTACTTAAAATTGAAGGTGCCAAGGTAGCTCAGTTGGTAGAGCACCGGACTGAAAATCCGGGTTGTCCCCAGTTCGATCCTGGGCCTTGGCACTTTTTTTATAAGGTTTTGGTAGTGTAGAGTACCTTAGGAAAGTCAAGTTTAAAATTGAGAAGATAACTCTACTGTTCCTGGGGAAGGGCTAAAAAATACTTTTGGCACTCTCCCCGGCTAATAGATTGTTCTTTCACAAGAGAAATAGAGTCGGCAAAACAGGTTTATGGGGTTCTATCCTGCTCACAAAGAGTGCCTTCAGAGCCCCATCCTGGCAGTAATACGGAGTTCTCCTCCAAGGTACCGAAGCGGGGTTGAAGGCGGGCAGGAGTATCCAATCTACACAGCGAGGTTTTCTCCACGATAGATATTGGGGGAAAGAACCTCCAGGGCTTTAGCGGAATCCCCTACCCGTCTTACAGATTCAAATCCCTTACTGTGAAAGAACTTTACAGCATCTTTGAGGTTAAGTATATTTCTCTATTATGCTCCTTTTAAGTAGTGCTTAGCTGACTGAATACAGCTATCAATTAGCTCTGGTGCTTTACGCTGGATGAGAAACTGTTCGATTTTTCTCAAAGGATCTTTAGCAATACCCAAACCGGTAGATGGTCGAAAAGGTTTAAGTTCCTTAAGCATCCAGTAAGCTATACGAATAAATTTGCCAGTTACTGCTACACAGGCACAGTTTTCAGATTTGCCTCGTCCAATTAGACGGTTGGCAAAAAAGCGGAAGTGTTCGTTATTTTTCATTAGACGGTCACCGATATCTATGGAGATATAGCGTAGGGGAGAAGAGCCTTTTCTGGAAATGGGATGATCAGGGGCTTCATATTTAGAACTCTGATAACTAACCGGATCCAGTCCGGCACCTTTGATTACGCTGCGAGCACACCTGTATTGGGATAGGGGGCTGATTTCTCCTCCAAATTCCCCGGCAGTTACCGGACCAATGTAGTCAATGGTCAATAGAAGCACAGGTGGAATCTGTACCAGGTTTTTGACCACTTCTATCTCCAAAAGGCGGATATCTTCGTTAACTCTGCAGAGTTGGTGAAGCAGTAAAGATAGTATATATTGCATAGTTGGAGTCTCTGGCTGTTTATGGCTGAGAGCATTCCTGGCCCATTGGATAAGTTGATCAGCGTGGAGTTTGTTGAGACGGCGGCCACGACGGCGGAAGAAATTTAGAGCCCGTTGTGAGCCGAGTCGAATAATCTGGGTCGGGGTAGAGTAGTTCATGAAAAAGTCCATAGAGGCATTATCCCAGAGATGTCCTTCTTTAAATATATCCACTTCGGATATTCCTGGACAGAGAGAATCTAAGATTGCGTGGGCCTTGTTTTTCAAGGCGGTTTGATGCTTAATTTGATAACGTCTCTGGCGCTCAATAATCTTAAGACTGGCCCAGACAGGCTCCTGAAGATGCAGGGGAGTTGCATAAGCACTGATCAAAGCCTGACCAATAGCGACCAGGTCTATTTCGTCGGTTTTGGACCAGGTCAGGACTGCTTCACGGCATCGTTTAGTAGATATAGGGTTAAGTATATAGGTTTCGTATCCAAGCCCCTGTAAGTGGAGGGATAAATTTTGATAGTAGTGCCCGGTAGCTTCCATAGCTACTAATATGCGTTCGGTTCCTAAATGGGCGGCAAGGCTTGATACCCGCTTATGGAAGAGACTTACCCCGGGCATTGAGTTATCAAATTCAAAAGGGCTATGTAAGACACTACCGAAATAATTGGCTATCATTGCCTTGTGGGAGTTCTTGCCAATGACAATTGGAACAACCATTGTCTTCTCCAGATTTGCCGATTCTAACCTCTCGGTGAAAAGATTTCCCTTGATTCCACCGAGGTGTTGTGCTACACTTTTAGTGCTCTTTACCATGGTAGACCTCCTTGAAGGTGGTTTTTGCTTGCAACATTATACCTTCCCGAGGTCTCCGGGTAAAGAGCTTTTTATATAATAAATACTCCTTAAATACTATACCAGGGCTTTATGCCCGTAAAAGATATCCCTTCCTACCTTTGATTTCTCCCTTGCATAAATGAGGCCAATTTACTATAATTTTTTTGAAATAAATCCCCGAAAGGTTAAAAAATGATTACTGAAAAAAGCAACGACACCCCTTTTTTTAGAAGCCTGGAAGGACTTATCTTTTTAATCGGATGTTTATTACTAATAACGCAGGTAATTCTATTTACTATATTTGCGCACTACGTTCCCGGAATAAAGAAAGGCTTATTTCCAGTCATAGCTGCTGACCTCCTTGGTGGAAGAGGAGTCAGTATTTCTGTTGGGTTGGAAATGGGACTGTCAAAATTCCAGGTTATTTTCATCTCGGTCATCTTTAACCTGACTTATCTTTTTATTCTTTATCCTCTGTTTAGCTATTTTTACGAACACTTGATAAGGATGAAATTCATCGGGAAAGCCGTCAATTCAACCCAAAGAGCGGCCGAGAAACACCAGTCCAAAATAGAAAGATGGGGCGCTTTGGGAATAGCAATTTTTGTCTGGATTCCTCTGTTTTCTACGGGGTCATTGGTTGGCTCAATTATCGGAACATTGATCGGCATGCGCACAATTATTGTAATTTGTGTAGTAATTTTAGCGATGGTTACCAGTGCCATATCCTGGGCATTTATCTTTGATTATCTATTTGAATTCGCTGCAGGAGCAGGGAAAATTATCCCTTCGATATTCGTTGGTTTAATTCTGGGAGTAGTGATTTTTTACAGGCTACGTAAATTTTATCAGCTGGCTAAGCAAAAAATAAAAGCAAAAAAGGAAATTTAAAAAAGCCGACGTAGCTCAGTTGGTAGAGCAACGGTTTCGTAAACCGTAGGTCGACAGTTCGACTCTGTCCGTCGGCTTTAAAATAATGGAATATATGGCCGCGTTTTCCACTTTTGTGGGTAAGGCGGCTTTTTCCTTCTACTTATCTTTTGGCCGAAGTTATGATAAGTAAGAAATATGAATAGTTTCTAAAAATCGATGGGTTACCATACATAAATAATCATTTTGACAGTTGTATGGTAATTTTTTTTGTTGACAATAGTTACCATACAGAATATAATATTTTATAATTTGTATGGTAACAAATACATATTTGGTAAGGAGAAATAATATGGGAGTAATAAAAGGCGTATTGAGAGAAGAGCTTGAAAATTCTCTTCAGATGAAAAAGGACTATGAGAGGGAATTAGCAAAGCTACCTAAAGGGAGTCTCATAAAGAAAAAAATCAAAGGGCACGAATACTATTATCTTTTATTAAGGGAAAGCGGCAAGGTAAAATTTATATATAAAGGTAGTAAAGTATCCGAAGAAGAGATAGAAAAATACAAACAGGCAAAAGAATATAGAGCCAAGTATAGAAAGTTATTATCTCAGGTAAAAAAACAAATTAAGTTTTTAAGGAGTTCTTTACGTGGAAAAGAAGCAATATGAATTATGCCTTGAGATTTTGCGAAGATTAAGTAGAGTTAGAGTTTTAAATAATATTGTTCTTATTGGTAGTTGGTGCATTCCATTTTATAAGGAATATTTTGCCAAAGTAAAATATGTCCCTTCTATTAGGACGCGAGATATTGACTTTTTGATTCCAGTGCCATCGAGAATTCAGAAAAAAGTTGATATTCCGGAATTAGTAAAAGACCTTGGTTTCGTTATTGGTTTTAAAGGTCCACAAGGTTATATCAGGTTAGAGCACCCAAAACTATTTATTGAATTTTTAGTTCCAGAGAAAGGCAAAGGTACTGATAAACCTTACCCCTTACCAAAACTGGGTGTAAATGCAATTGCCTTAAGATTTCTTAATTTTTTATCTGAGAATACCATTAAGATTAAGATTGAAGATTTTTATTTGACCTTGCCTCATCCCGCCAATTTTTCCTTACATAAATTAATTGTTTTTCAACGAAGAATCAAAAGGGATAAGGCTATAAAAGATAGAAATATTGCTATAAGAATTCTCAAGGCTTTGATTAATAAAGGTGAGGTAAATATTATCAATGAAGTTTTTGATTCAGTTCCTCAAAAATGGCAGAAGAAAATAGTCAAAGGATTAGAAAAGGCTAAGGAAAAAGAAATCTTAGATATTTTGAGATAATATTATAATATAAATGATAAAGTGTTACTGGCGTAGTTTAGTTGGTAGAGCAACGGTTTCGTAAACCGTAGGTCGACAGTTCGACTCTGTCCGTCGGCTTATAAATAAAGGGTTTTTCTGAAAGTGAATTTTCGGGAGAGGGCGAGGGGCGGTTTTTGGGGCGGTTTTTGGTAAGGAAAGGGGCGAGAAAACTATCTGGAAAATTCTTGGAATTATAACTGCAGTTTTATTAATAATTTTTTGTCGGAGACGAAATGCTGTTTGGGGCGGTTTAACATTAGGAGTCATCATAGGGCTTATAGTTGCTATTTTCTTTGTTTTTAAGGGAAGTGGATTTAATTGGTATATTATCGGAAAAGGTGCAATAGCAGGAACAATATTAGGTTTTATCGCAGAATTGTTAGGGACGGTTTCTGATTTTATTAAAAAGAGAAAGGAAGAAAGATATGAATAAAATCAAATGGTGGCAATGGATTTTGATTATTGTTTTTGGCGGGATAATTTTTTATTTGGTCTATCCTAAATATGAACTTGAACTTAATAAAGTTCCTACGCGGATATGGATAATAATTATAATCATTCAGGCACTGTTGTTGTTTTTAAAGAGTGCTTTAAACGACATATTGGTAGCTTGGTATAAACACATAAAAGAACGCAAACGGGAGGAAAGGGAATATTTAATAAAAACATATCAATACCTGAGCAAGATGCTCAACGAATTTATTTCAATATTTTTTCTACATCAGTCCATAAACGATGCTAAACCATCAGAAAGACAGCTTTATTCCATATATCAAAAGCGCGCACTAGACAGGTTTTCTGAGTTACAAGATTCAGTAGATAAGATAAAGATTAGACTCCCAGAAAATGTCAGGGAAATAGTTGACAGAGTGCTAAGCGAAATGACTCCGAAGTTTAGAGATGCTCTTGTTGGTGTGAGTCCGGATAAAATTCTTGAGAAAATAAATAGATGTTTCTAAAGAAAAGATTACCCGTGCTCTAAAACAATTATTGAATTACATTGACTCTTATTAAGCGGAAAAAAGAGGGTGAGAATATTAGTAACAGAATATAAATAAACCTCTTTAAAAATTAAATATTGGCAGGTAAAAAGAAAGGAGATTAACCCAAACAAGGGGAGGTCTCCTTTTTTATTGGAGAAAGAAAAATGCAATTAAATAATATAAATAAGAAATGTAAGAAATGCACCCATAGTTGTAAACAACTTGCAAGCCAGACTATTCTTTTTTGTAGGATGTTTGAGCGGATAAAGAAAAAGAAAACAAAGGTTGTAGACCTTATTGAAAGACCTCAAGAAACTGCTTCGGTTGTTGTATAAGTAAAGACACCACTGAAAAAGAAATAACGCCATTACAATAGCGATTGCAGGGGCGTATCTTTGATTTAACAGGAGATTTTTTCTTTCTCATAGATTCACATTATAAGATATTCCGGATCTTTGGCAATTAGTTTATAAGTCTTTGTTAATATGATAGATAAGTAAAGAACAAAACCGCCGAAAGAAGAAGGATAGAAGCCAAACCATAGCCCTTATTAGTAACAGAGATAAGGAGAGTAAGTAGAGATTTTTTAGCAGCGCTGTGCTTTACAATCAATGCAGTTGGGAAGTAATGAGAAATCGTCCGACACCTTGTCTTTTTGAATAAGAAAAAATGAGGGCAAAAGCGGTTAATAAAATCGAGGGTCTTAATTATTTATAAATATCTGATTGCATTATTAAGGATATTATCTATAAGAGGTAAGGGAGAGGTCAAAGCGACAAGTACCTTATTAACGCTATACCGAAAATGGCAGGACTCAGTTAGAAATTTTTTTCCATCGGTAAGATGAACAAACCCAGCATAAAAATTTTCAGGAAATAAAAAAGGGATTATTATAAATTATTGCCAGATTAGGTATTGTCAAGTGGAAAGCGACATTGATTTCTCCATTTGAATTAACTGCTTATCAAAGAGCCTGTAAAAAAGCAAAAATTCCTATTGTTTTGGAAAAAAAGAAGAAGATTACTTCAGATGAGGCATTCAGAATTCTATATGGGAAAGGTGGTGAGAAAGAATGATATTACTTGATAGAAAGATTGAAGAGCAGAGAAAATTCCCGAAGGCCACCCATCTATTTATCCCTCTCAAGAGCCGCTTTCAGCTTAGCTTTGTATTCCGGAGTAGGCTCATAAGCGATTCTTCCAGGAAAAATTTTGTCTCTCGTAGTCAGATCAATATCCCAAACGTCAAAGGTTCCCCCAAGAACCTCGTGGGTATTAAACCGTACCCACATATGAAAGTCATCTCTTCCCCATACCTGAATTCGATACGTCATAAAATTTACCTGATAATACTTATCCCAGAGCTTTTTATAGACCCAGATGGCCAGATCTTCAGAATCTCCTCCACCACGAGCTTCAGTTTCGGCTGGACTTTGCCAATAATCATTTGGATCATCCGGAATAAACTTAAGCGGATTATCCCTGATGACCAGATCATAAATGTCATAAATAAGAGGTGGAATTTCCTTTGGATAAGTGAGTTCTTCAGCTCTTCCTGGTGAAAATAGGGATAATGCAAGCGTACACGCGATGAATAGCGACGTTATTTTTCTCATAAAGAATACCTCCTTTTTTCATTATACTAGGAAAAAATTTTACAAGGTTCAGTATTTCTTGTCAAGTACAATCTTTTCTCGTCAAGGCAGAAATATAAAAGAGAGGGGTCTTGGGGAGCTTTGCTCCCCAGCCACTAAAAGGGCGACGGGCGAAATCAAGATTGGCTAAGAAAGGAATGAAAAAGAATGTCCAAGATAATCAAAGTTAAAGAGCTATCCAGTCTCTTACGAAGGTTGGGAGTTGAAAAAGAGAAGAGGAAGGAAATCTTGAAAGAAGCCCGTGGTAATAAACTCCCTTGTATCAGTAAACGACAGATTAGGAGGATGAAACTGGATTTGGCGATGTATGGAGTTGCTGGTTTATCTTTTGGGAAAACAAATCCTGATTGTGGGAAAGTAAGAAGAATTCATCCTCAGAGAATTAGTCTAAAAAGTCAACAGAAAAGAAGCTTAAATTCCCAAAAATTAGCAAAAATTAGCAAGGACTGAAATATTGAGAAGACCCAAAAAAACACTTGTCAATCCTTTATTTCATTAATATAATAATTTGAAGTTGGGCGGTTTCGTAAACCGTAGGTCGACAGTTCGACTCTGTCCGTCGGCTTTATTTTTTGGCTTTTCCACAAGGTAGTCCCTCCAATCGTTTCGAGACACACCAAAAAAACAGTATCAATTCGACTCAATTCTGTGTAAGTTCAGGTATATAAGATTTTGTACTTGACTCCACCCAGTAATGGTGATACATTGAAATCAAGATTACGAATAAGGAAGTGAGGAGTTTGCGGTAGCATTGTTACAATCAGATAGGCAGAAACCCTCGTTACGACAAGACAGAAAAATGGATTTACACAGGAGGGGAAAGTTGATGTTAGGGTAAATGAAGAGCTATCTATAGAATTGAAAGGAGGAAATTATGACTGAGCAGGAGATTAAAGCTGAAATAGAGGCACACATTAAGGGGAAATACTCATCATGGACGATTGGGATTACAGATGACCCTGATAGACGGAGGACAGAGCACGGGAATCCCAAATATTGGCATCATTGGTACGCTACTACCGAAGAAGTAGCAAGACGAATTGAATCTTACTTCATTGAGAAAGGTTGTAAGGGTGACGTCGGTGGTGGAGAGAACCCCAATTATGTCTATATATTCTGATGTTAAGCGTTTACGAATTGAACTTGTTCCGAGACGACAGCCAATCTGCAGGGCTTTAGGAGCTGAAAACGTATAAGGTCCCCCTGACTTTTCGGTTTGGTAAACCCGTAGGTCGACAGTTCGACTCTGTCCGTCGGCTTTATTTATATTGACAATTACACTAAATAAATATATACTGTGACTGGATTGAAAGAGTGGCTGGCTTAGAAGAAGAAATGTCAACAAATTCAACAAGCCTCCCTTATTCGGTTCTAAAATTTCTAACGCGGGAAGGAGGAATTTAGAATAATACAGCTCGTCGGTAATTTTGCCCGGAGAGTATTCAGAGCGAGAAAGGGATAAAATAGGTAGCCTTTACAAAATAAGAAAATAGAAAAAGGAGGAAAATATCATGCCTTGGCCTAATGAAGAAAAACTTCCCACTGATGAATTTGTCAACCGTATCAAGACCTTTTTTAAAGGTAAACGATACGGTGGACAGATTATTTTCATCGGGATAGTTCTACTGTGGTTAGTATCGGGAATCTATATTGTTTCCCCAGCTGAACAGGGTGTAGTAAGACGATTTGGTAAAATGGTGAGAATCACTTCTTCAGGATTGCGTTACCGTCTTCCCTGGCCGATTGAAAAAGTAGATACACCCAGAGTGACTGAAGTGAAAAGGATTGAGGTAGGGTTTAGAGTCATTGACCCTGGTCCACCAGCGCGTTACCAGTTCATCCCCGCAGAATCGTTAATGCTAACCGGTGATGAAAACATCGTTGACTGCCAAATTATTGTCCAGTATAAGATAAAAGATCCAGCTGATTATTTGTTTAATGTTAAGGACATCAAAGGAACACTCCGTGATGCCAGCGAGGTTGCTCTGCGTCAGGTTATCGGGAATAGCGATATTGATGATGCTTTAACTATAGGGAAATTACGTATTCAGCAGGAGATCCGAGAACTTTTACAGAGGATAATGGATGGTTACGAGTCAGGGTTACTAATCACCGAGGTAAAATTACAGACCGTTCGTCCTCCTAAAGAGGTAGAAGCAGCTTTTAAAGATGTAGTTAGTGCTAAAGAGGACAGGGAAAGGCTTATCTACGAAGCTAAAGGGTATCAGGAAGATATTATCCCTAAGACCAAAGGACGAGCAGCGCAGATATTAAGAGAAGCTGAGGCTTATAGAGAAGAAAGGATAAAAAGAGCGCAGGGTGATGCCGGTAAGTTTTTAGCAATCTTAAAAGAATACGAAAAAGCAAAAGATGTAACCCGTGAGAGGTTATACTTAGAAACTATGGAAGAAATTCTACCTAATGTCAAAAAGGTAATAATCGATTCTAAAGTTGGCGGTGGCTTACTGCAACTTTTACCCTTAGAAGAAATGGTTAAGCCAATCTTATCCACTGAAGAGAAAGAAAAAGGGAGGTAATACCAAAATGGCAAATAAAAAAGTTACGCTGATTGTGTTGTTAGTGATAATTGTGATAGGGATAAATATGACTTTATTTACTGTTGATGAGACACGGCAGGTGATTATCACTCAGTTTGGTAAGTATATCAAAACAGTAGATGAGGCTGGTTTACATTTAAAAATTCCTTTAATGCAAACGGTTCATTATTTTGATAAAAGACGCTTGGAATACGATGCTGCTCCAGCAGAAATTTTAACCCGTGATAAAAAGACGCTGGTAGTTGATAACTATGCACGGTTTATAATTGTTGACCCGCTTAAAGTTTATCAAACAGTAAGGGATGAAATTGGTGCACAGGCGAGACTTGATGATATCATTTATTCCGAGCTAAGGGAAGAGTTAGCCCGTCACGATTTCTCGGAGATAATCGACTTGCGTCGGGAAGCAATAATGGATACCGTGGCTAAACGAAGTGCTGAGAAGGCGGTTCAATATGGGATTAGGATTATTGATGTACGGATTAAAAGGGCGGATTTAGCTGAAGAAGTAAAGGCAAGTGTTTACGGACGGATGCGTGCAGAAAGAGAGAGAATTGCTAAAAAATATCGTTCTGAAGGGAACGAGGAGGCAATGAAAATTAGAGCCGAGACAGATAAACAAAAGGTGTTTATATTAGCTGAAGCCTACCGTAGAGCACAGAAGATAAAAGGCGAAGGAGATGCTAGGGCTATTAAGATTTATGCCCGGGCATTTCAAAAAGATGCTGAATTTTATAGTTTCTTAAGGGCACTGGAGGCTTACAAAAAGTTTATCCGCGAAGGGACTATCGTAGTATTGGAATCCAACTCGGAACTATTTAGATATTTAGGTAGCCCAAAGAAATAATAAAAAAGTTGTGGTCACTTATTCAAAAGAAGAAATATTTAAAGTTCCGGGAAAGTTCCGGGGAAAGTTCCGGGGACACAATACTTAATTAAAAAAGGGGAAAGGGAATCGAGTAAGATAATTAAGTATTGTGTCCCTGTAATTTTTGTCTATGATTTTGAGCAGAACCTTTAAACTGCTCAAGGGTCATGGAACGGGGACAGTTGTTCGAAGCGGGTTGTCGGCTGCAAAATAATGGAATATATGGCCGCGTTTTCCACTTTTGTGGGTAATGTGGCTTTTTTATAAACGGGTTGAATTTTTGCAGAAATTGTGTTAGAATACTATAAGGATTATGAATAAAAAACTAATCAAATATTGCAATGTAATAATAGAGTTCGGCTTGCCAATTTTAGCCTTCCTTATTGCTCTATCGTTCTATCTGAAGACCTACGATTCCTGTCAGATAAAAATTACGCTTCTACATATTGGCGCTATCATTATTATAGCAGCGTGGATTGTCAAGGTAATTGAGAGGGGAAGGTTACTGGAGAGTAGAGAACAGCGCCTCTACGCAATTCCTGCTCTATTTTTCCTCCTTTCCGGTATCATTTCCTTTTCCATTTCCCCCTTCAAATTCACCAGTTTCGAGGAGCTTACCAGGAGAGTTCTGTATATAGGAATTTTTCTGATAGCTCTCATTGAGTTTAACAGTTCCGAAAAAGTAAAGAGAATGTTCCGCTGGATACTCGCTGCTACCTTTATCGCTGTTTTCTATGGTTTGATTCAATTCATGGAGTTAGATACCTTCATCTGGAAGGGAGCTTTTGGAGATAGAATATTTTCCACTTTTGGCAACCCTAATTTCTTTGCCGCCTTCCTGGTACTGGTTACTCCTTTAATTTTAACATTTTTCGATTTTTCCGACCTGAAAAAGGCTAAAAAGACATTTGTCTCTTTGGTTCTGGTGGCAACCATTGGTATCCTCTACTGTTTTATGCAATTTTTGGGAAAGGAAGGACTCATGGGCATGGGAAGTCTGGGAACTCAAGCCTATATCTTCTTTGTGGAAAATAAGACATACGCTTTCTTCTTTTTACTTCTCCTTTCTTTATTATTAATGGTGTTAGTGAAAATGAAGTCCAAAAAGCTTCTGGTTCTCTTTGTGTTTATCGTTCTTATTAATCTTATCACCACCAGAACCAAAGCTGCTTATATCGGTTTTGTAGCGGGAATCTCCTTCTTTGCAATTACGACCACGCTGTTTGTCGTTCCCGCCACAAAAAAGCAGAAGAAAACTTTTCTGGCAGTTTTCTTAGCAGTCCTGCTTCTGGGTACCATGAGTGCGGTAACTTTCCTTATAAGACAGCGAATAGACTCGGTGCGTTTCCGGGTGTTCACCTGGATTTCCACTTTGGAAATGGTTAGAGATTATCCTGAGGGAGGCACGGCAATTAAATCAACCCCCGGCAAGGAACTAATTCATAAGTTTCTGGGAACAGGAATTGGCACTTTCAAAATAGTCTATCCTGCTTTCCGGCGTCCGGAGATATTCCATATTGAGGGAAAACATAATACCGAAACAGACCATCCAGAGAATGAGTTCATCGAGGTCTGGTACGATGAAGGGATAGTGGGATTCGGGATATTTCTCTGGATTCTGACATTATTCTTTTACACTGGAATAAAGAGGTTAAAGCAAGTTACTAGCTATTCGGCACAAGGTCCTCCTTCTCCCAAGATTTCCCGGTTCAATCCTCACTCTAAGAAGGGTTCAAAATTCAAGATCGGCTCTCGATTAGAGAAGTTGACCAGACGCCAATATCTACTTCTTGGCTTGCTCTCGGGGCTGTTTGGACTTCTGGTGCACAATCTTATGTGTGTGAATATGAGATTTGTATCTTCAGGTTTTGTTTTCTGGCTTTTCCTGGGATTGCTTGGTGGTCAGATAGTGGGGCAGAAAGAGAAGGTTAATGCGAGTTTGGAAGATAATAAAAGGTCTAAGTTTCTAAGTAATGTGCGTTTCCGAAGAATAATTCAGACCATAGTTATAATTCTCGCTCTGTTTCTGGTCTTCTTCTTCAGGCGATTCTTTATAGCCGATATCCACCACAACAAGGCTATCGCTTACTCCAAGGCAGGGAGGTGGGAAGATGCTTTAAAGGAGTATCAGACTGTTTTGAGAAATAACCCTTATTATGCAATGACTCACTACTTTATGGGCAATGTCTACAACGATAGGTGGGATATGAAGGAAGTTTACGACCCTCGCTGGGATTTTGTAGACATCAAACAGAAATATTTCTTTCCTTCCATTCATAAATTGTTGAAGGGGACAGAAAAGGAGGAGCAAAAGCCGCGCACTGATGCTGAGAGGGCGCTGGCGAAGTATGCTGATTTAAAGAAGTTAGCTCCCAATTATGTGCAGGTCCACTTCCAGGAAGGAAATGCACATGCTAAATTGAGAGAATGGGATAAGGCTATAGAGGATTACGAGAAGGCTTTAGCTCTTGACCCTGTATTTGCTGCCACCTATTTCAAGATGGGCTGGTGCTATGTTCAGAAGAAGGAATGGGCTAAGGCAGAGGGGGTTTACCAGAAGGCTGTAGAATGGAATCCCAAATTCGGTCAGGCATATATAAATTTAGGCAATGTCTATTTTATGCAGAGGAAGTTCACAGAGGCTGAAAAGTGTTTTAGGAAAGCAGTTGAACTGAACGATTCTGACATTAGAGCCCACAGGAGTCTTGCCGCTTTCTACACGAATACAAATAGACGCGGTTTGGCTCTGAAAGAATGGAAAAAGATATTAGAGTTGAATCCTGAAGATAAACAGGCAAAATCTATAATTCAACAGATGGAGACTAAAAAGCTAAAAGTGAGAGATTAATCTTTAGTCTTCCTCTCTCCGCCAGCTTGCTACCATTCCTGGCGAGTGGCGGTTTTTTCTATTATCAAAAGGCGCCGTAAAACCCCTGGCTTTAGCCATGGGGATATAAGGCGCTGGGTGTGATATCCCTGAAGGGGGCGAAGCGCAAACAATTAGAGCTTGAACTATGATAATCAAAAAGAGCTTCAAATATAGACTCAGATTGACCAGAGAACAAGAGTCTCTCTGTAGCCAGACAGCAGGCTCATGCCGCTATGTATGGAACAGGGCCTTAGCCCTAAAGAAGGAACTTTGGGAGAAGAAGAAAGAGAATCTATCTTGTTTTGACTTAAATAACCTGCTCGCAGAATGGAAGGAGGAACTTGATTGGCTCTCTAGTCCACCTTCTCAATCTCTTCAACAAGTCAACAAGGACCTGGACCAGGCCTTTAAGAACTTCTTCTCTGGCAGAGGCTATCCCAAGTTCAAAAAGAAGGGAGTGAACGACAGCTTTCGTCTTCCCCAAGGAGTAACCCTAACAAAACAGCTATCAAAGAAGGTAGGCCAGGTAAATCTTCCTAAACTCGGCATAGTCCGTTTCACCAAGACAAGAGAAATTGAGGGAAGAATAAGACATGTAACCATATCAAAATCTTGCAAAAACTGGTTCATTTCATTTAACTGTGAAGATATCCCACAGCCTAAGGAAATACCTCAATCTCACATAGGAATAGACAGAGGCATAAAGATCTTTGCTCAATGTTCAAATAGAGAAGCTATACCTACAGTATCACCTCTAAAGAAGAATCTAAAGAGACTTGCCAGACTACAAAGACAGCTATCCAAAAAGAAAAAGTTCTCCTCAAATTGGAGAAAGACCAAGCAAAAAATACAGAAACTCCACAACCATATAGCAAATCTACGCAATGACTTTCTACATAAGGTTTCCACGCAATTAGCCAAGAGCCACAGCTTAATTGTCATGGAAGACCTAAAGACAAAAGATATGGCCAAATCAGCCAAAGGAACAAAGGAAAAACCGGGAACAAACGTAAAAGCCAAATCAGGACTAAATCGTTCCATCCTTGACCAGGGCTGGTACACATTCCAGAACCACCTCTCCTATAAACTGAACTGGAGAGATGGAAGACTGGTACTGATACTTCCGAAGAATACCAGTCTGGAGTGCAGAATATGCCACCATATCTCAAAAGAAAACAGGATAAACCAGGAAGTGTTTCAGTGTCAAAACTGCGGACACACAGAAAACGCAGACCTAAACGCAAGCATAAACATATTAGCCGCGGGACACGCGGTCATAGCCTGTGGAGTGGAGGCATTAGCTTCCACAGCGAAACAGGAACTCCTAATACGAAAACCAGCAATGGTATAAGTTGGAGAATCCCCTGCCTTTAGGCATGGGGAGTTGTCAAAGAGCATCCCGATTATTAATCGGGATGCGGATTAGGAAGTTTGAGGGAAACAATCTGGTTTCCCTCAAGGGGTTGCTGTCCCGATGGATAAATCGGGACGTGTTAGCGACGGGCGCGAGACGGTGAGCGCCCCGGGTCCGAAGGACCGCTGGAGCGACGAGTAAGGAGCTCCGTGTTAGCGACGGGCGCGAGATGGTGAGCGCCCCGGAGGACAGAGAAGTAAATGTCTGGTGGACATTTGGTGAGCGCCAGAGGGGCGGAGCCCCTATGGGAGTAACCCCGAAGGGGTTATCTTGAAATGGATTTCGAACGCATAATAAGATATATTTTTTTTCTTATCCTTTTAATTTGTCCCTTAATCTTTCTTACCGATACTACGCGCAATCCTTATGTAATTCAAAACGTGGTGCTTGGGATTGGTCTATCTGTAATTTTAGCTATCTGGCTGATAAAAAGCAATCTTAAGCGTCAGATTATTTTGCCCAGAACATACCTCGACAAACCCCTTTTCCTCTTCTTTTTGGTCTCCCTTCTCTCAGTTGCTTATTCGTTCTATATCCATCCGGAATTTAAACTGGCTATCCTTTCTTTCAGTGGAAGAAGGCTGCTATTTTTGTTTCTCAATTGCATAGCGGTCTTTTACATAACTGTCTACCTCCTTCACGATGAAAGAAATCTTAAAAGGTTACTATATATTGCCTTTGCCGTGGGAACGCTTGTCTCTTTGTATGCTTTACTTCAGTATGGAGGGATTGAACCCATATGGCCAAGGAAGCTAGATCCCTTTGGCACTCGCAGCGTCTCCACTTTTGGCAACCCCAATTTCCTGGCAAGTTTTTTGATTCTAATCTTGCCTGTAATAGCGGTTCTGGCTGTTTATGAAAAGGCTCTCATAAAGAAGCTCTTTTTAGGCGGACTTTTCGGAGTTAACTTCTTTGGACTCCTGGTAACCCGCACTCGCAGTGCCTGGCTGGGACTTTTTGTGGCTTTGATTTTCCTTGCCTTCTATCTCATTTTCCACCAGGGTTCTCTAATTTCCAGGAATAGAAAATGGTTAATCTTTCTGGCAGGTGTTCTGTTTCTGATGATGCTCTATCCTGTAAGGGTCGGTGAGCAAAGGGAAAAGAAAGTTATGGTTGTGAAGCTTGTTATGGAGAAGGTTAAGAGCATTGCCGATTTTAGGCAGATGGCCTATGTTCAAAGATTCTTAATCTGGCAAGCGGCCTATTCTATGTTTAAGGAAAGTCCACTTTTAGGCCATGGCTGGGGAAATTTCGAGATTATCTATCCATTTCATCAAGGGAAATTTCTGAAGATAAAGAAGTATTCTCCTTTTCGCACTCATGCCAACAATACTCATAATGAGATATTAGAGATAGTTTCCCAGACGGGGATTGTGGGTTTGGGAATATATATTTGGTTATTTATCCTCTTTTTTAAAATGGGAATAGATAGTTACAGAAAGCTTACTGGTGAATATGATAAGATTGTTGCTTTGGGGCTTTTGGCAAGCATTTTGGGAATGCTCATTGACAATTTGTTGAACGTTTCCTTACATTTTCCAATGCCTGCCCTTTTCTTCTGGATATGGATGGGATTGGTAGTGGGAATATGCCAGAGATGGAAGGTGTCAGAACGTAAGATTCCCATTAAAAAATTCCTTGTTTACCCATTGGGAATAATTATTTTGGGAATTGTTCTGTTTAATCTCAGATATTTCCGAGGGGAAATTCATTATTTTAAGGGCTTTAAGTATGCAAAAAATAACGCTACGCTGGGAAACGCAGTTAGGGAGTGCGAGCTATCCTATAAGATTTATCCTCTAAATGTGGACAATAACTATGAACTGGGAAACGTTTATGCTCGCTTAGGTGAGAAGGAGAAAGCTATTTGGGCTTACCTTAAAGCAATAGAAGCAAACCCTGGTTACGACGAGATATATTCAAATTTAGGAATTATGTATGGACAGACCAAGAGAATACCAGAGGCTATGGAAGCTCTAAGTAAATCGATTGAGATAAATCCTCTCTCCGTCCCTACCCGCTCTTACCTTGCACAGGTGCATATTGGAAGAAAGGAATGGGAGAAAGCTGCTAACCAATATCGAGAGATATTAGAGCTTGAGCCCGAAAATTCGAAAGTTAAGGCGAATCTTTCCTATGTCCAGGCACAGATGGGAAAGAAACCCCCTATTCCTGCACCAACTCAGGAAATCAACCTTCTATTTGAGAAGGGGGAAAAATATGTAAACAATAGAGATTGGGATAAAGCAGAAGAGACTTACGGGAAGATTGTAAAGCTTGTTCCTGGAAACATAAAAGCAAACCTCTATTTGGGTAATATATATTTTAGCCAGGGTAAGATGAAAGAAGCAATCAATCAATATGAGAAGACAATCAAACTCTCTCCCACATTCAATATTGGGGCTCATAATAACCTTGGTCTTGCCTATCTGGAATTGAAAAAGGTCAATCTGGCAAGAGAAGAATTCCAAAAAGTTTTGAAAGTTGCTCCTGGAAACGAATTGGCCGCGAGGAAGTTAAAAGAGACAAAGTCCAGGTTTAAAGGGGAGTCGAAAGAGGATAACTTGACAAGATAAATGAAATCTGTTAGGATGATGAACATATAATTGAACGACGGAAATTGTGATGAAAAGTAATTTACAAAGGAGAGGAAAATGAAAAAAAAGCCCTTTCCATTAATGTTATTGGTAGGATTGGTTATTACTTATTTTTCAGGCATTTATTCTGTCTTATCTGCAGGGGAAGTAGTTGATTTGATCGATACCCCCACTCCTCAAATTACTGAACAGGGGGGATATAATGTAAATTTCCGCTTCTATAGCTTGGAAAGCAGGGGAGGCAGTAGTAACAGTGGACTTCTGGTGGGTCTATTCTTTGGAGTATTGGAGCATATGAACCTGGGAGTTTATCTTGATACTGAAAATATCATAGGGAATGATAATGTCAAGCTCAGGCGTCCTCGACTCTTTGTAAAACTTTACCTCTTCGGTGGAGCCGAGTACTTCCCAGCAATTAGCGTTGGTTACGATGATCAAGGTTATGGAGAATATAGTGACGGAAAGTATGAGCAGAGAGAAAAAGGTTTCTTTATAGTTGTCTGCAAAGAGAATTTTATTCCGGGATTGGAAGTTTGTACCGGGGTTAATGGTTACGATTTTGATAGATTCAGGGTTAGAGGATTCATTAGCCTATTTTCTAAAGTGTATGAGAATGTAATCCCCATGTTGGAATTCGATAATTTGGGTGGCGGAAAGCAGGTTAGGATAAATATAGGCATACGTTATTTCATCACGCCAAACTTAAACGTTGAAATAGACGGAAGAGATATTGCCCATGAATCTGACCGCATCTTTCGCATCGGATATATGAGTGGATTTTAGATTAAAAGATAGTCTGTTCATCGCTAGGAGGAATTTCTTGACGTCAAAAAACTTCGGACTCTGCAAGGCGCAAATCAAAACTCCTCGCTTCGCTCGTCAGACAGTGATTTGCTTGAAAAAAGATGAGCCGTCCTCGTTTTTTGGCTAAAATTCCAATAGCTCTTCACAGACTATCTTTTAAATGTTGTGGTAAGGGAGGATGTATTGGTTGAAGTTGAAGGATTAGATTTTGAAAGACCGGTTGTACAACTGGAAAAGAAAATTGAAGAACTGAAAAATCTTGACGTTAACGAAAAAGTCGATTTTTCTCAGGAGATAGCCAGTCTGGAGAAAAAATGCGAGAAACTTAAGAAGGAAATTTTCGGGAATCTCACTCCCTGGCAAAAGGTTCAACTGGCTCGCCATCCTCAACGCCCCTATACTTTAGACTATATAAATCTCCTTATGAGTGATTTTGTAGAACTTCAGGGAGACAGAGGTTTTGCCGATGACCCAGCCATGGTGACGGGAATGGCTAAATTTAAGGAAGAAACGGTTGTAATTATTGGTCATCAGAAAGGCCGAACGCTCCAGGAGAACATGGTGAGAAATTTCGGGATGGCCCATCCGGAAGGATATCGCAAGGCGTTGAGGATAATGAAACTGGCTGAGAAATTTTCAATTCCTATTATTAGTTTCATAGATACTCCCGGAGCCTACCCAGGAATCGGGGCAGAAGAGAGAGGGCAAGCCGAAGCAATTGCCCGAAATTTGAAAGCCATGTCAGAATTGGAAGTTCCCATTATCGTTGTGGTCGTGGGAGAAGGTGGTAGTGGGGGAGCGCTGGGAATCGGCGTTGGCGATAAAGTCCTGATGTTGGAGAATGCTATCTATTCGGTTATCTCTCCTGAAGGTTGCGCTTCTATTCTGTGGAGGGATGTAGCGAAGGCTCCGGAGGCTGCTAAGGCACTAAAGTTGACCGCTCAAGATTTATTGGGGTTAAAGGTGATTGATGAAATTATTGATGAGCCTCTGGGTGGCGTCCATCGGGATATAGAATTTGTAGGGAGGCACTTGGAAAAAAAGATAAAGAGATACCTGAACGAATTAAAAAACTTGCCCGTAGAGGAACTGTTAAGAAAAAGGTACCAGAAGTTTCGCCTGCTGGGCGAATTTATAGAAGTACAACCGAGAAGAAAAGAAAAAACTGAAATAAAAAAAGAGAAAAAATGAGAAGGATTGCTGTTACCACTGCTGGTGGCGATGCCCCGGGAATGAATGCTTGTCTTAGAGCAATAGTTCGCTCAGCGATCTATTATGGCTTAGAGGTGGTGGGAATTGAAGAAGGGTATTGGGGATTGATTGAAGATAAAAAGAGAAGAATGGATTTGAGATCGGTTAGCGGAATTATCAGCTGGGGCGGAACGATATTGAAGACGAAAAGGTGCGAAGAGATAAAGACTAAAAAAGGGATAGAGAAAGCAACAAGGGTTTTAAAAAGGAACAGGATTGACGGTTTGATTACCATTGGAGGAGAAGGTTCTTTTAAAGGGGGGATAGAAATCTATCGGGCAAGTAGAATACCTCTTGTTGGTATACCAGCAAGTATTGACAATGATATCGCCGGCACAGAAGATACCATAGGTTTCGATACAGCGGTGAACACAGCCTTAGACTCTATTCAGAAAATTCGGGATACCGCTTCTTCTCACGAGAGGATCTTTATCATCGAGGTGATGGGAAGAGAGAGGGGGTTTATTTCCCTGGCGGTGGGATTGGCTTGCGGGGCTGAGATAATTTTAGTGCCCGAAATAAAATATAATCTCAGTAAAATCTCTCAGGAATTGGAAAAGGGCAGAAAGAGTGGTAAGAAGAGTAGTATTATTGTTATGGCTGAAGGAGCAGGAGCTTCCTATGCCATAGCTCATCAAATAAGAGATGTTACAGGCTATGAAGTCAGAGTAAGCGTTATTGGTTATATTCAACGTGGTGGTTCCCCCACTGCCCGCAGCGTAAATTTAGCCAATCTTTTTGGACATCAGGCAGTGAAGGTTTTGATGAGAACGAAATCGGCCAAGATGGTGGGATGGAAGGAAGGAAAGGTTGTAGTTCTGCCTTTGGGCTATTCAACAAAACATAGAAAAGAGATAGATAAGAATCTTTACAGGTTGGCTCATATACTGGCAATTTAGAAATGTTCAAGAAGAGGACAGAAGGATAAAGGAGGTAGAGTAAGAATTACCATGAGAATTGGAGTATTGAATGGTGGAGGAGATGTGCCAGGTTTAAATCCGGCAATTCGTGGATGTGTGTTGCGGGCAATGGATTTTGGCTGGGAAGTAGTGGGAATTAATGAGGGCTGGAAGGGATTGATTGAGGGTTTGACTGAGTCCCTGGGAATTTCCCAAGTGGAAGATTTAATGAATAAAGGAGGGACAATACTGGGCACTTCCCGGACCAGTCCCTATAAGGTAGAGAAGGGCGTGGAAAGATGTTTGCAGAATATAAGAAAACTTAAGATTGAGGCAATAGTTGCTATGGGTGGCGAAGATACTTTAGGAATAGCCAATAAACTATATAAGGAACACAAGATGAAAGTTGTTGGTGTCCCAAAAACTATGGACAATGACCTTTCATCCACAGATTACACTTTTGGTTTCGATACCTCGGTTACTCTGGCGATGAATGCTTTGGAAGTTTTAAAAAATACTGGAAAATCACATAGAAGGATTATGGTTTTAGAGGTAATGGGCAGGCACGCTGGCTGGGTGGCGCTGTTTACAGCCATTGGCGGTGGTGCAGACTGGGTTCTGCTTCCTGAGGAAAAAGCGGATATAGATTCGATGTGCAAACATTTGAAAAGAGTTTATGAAAGGAAAAAGATAGCCACAGTAGTAGTTTCTGAAGGTATCGAAGTTCCCGGAGAGAAAATAAGTAAAGAAAAACTGGATCAGTTTGGCCATATGCTTTTGAAAGAGAGAGGGATGGGAGAAGGTATTGCTAGAGTTATAAGGGATAGACTGGGAGTTGATACCAGGGTGAGCGTTATCGGTCATATGCAGAGGGGAGGAGCTCCCACTCTATTCGACCGAATGCTGGGAGTGAGGGCTGGTGTAAAAGCAGTGGAACTGATTAAAGAAGGAAAGTTTGGTCAGATGGTCTCCTTACGGGGAACAGAGATGATGGGGGTTAGTTTAGAAGAAGCTGTGGGTAAGTTAAAGACTGTTTCCCCTGAATGGATCGACTTCGCCCATACCCTTTTTAAATAGGGATATTAAAAAATAATTTGTTCATCGTTTGGGAATTTCTTAACGCCAAAAAACTTCGGACTCTGCGGGGCACAAAAATAAACTCCTCCCGCACAGCGGGACTCGGACAAATTTTTGCTTGAAAGAAGATAAGTGAAGCATCCCAATTTTCAATCGGGATGCGGATTAGGGGGTTTGGGGGAAATAATCTGATTTCCCCCAAGGGGTGACAGAGAACCCCGATGGAATCGGGGTGAACGCCAGAGGGGTGAAACCCCTATGGAAGTGTTCCTTTGAGGAACACTTGTCCTCGTTTTTTGGCTAAAATTCCAAATACTCTTCACAAACTATTTTTTAAGAAGAATTGAATCAAAGGTTACGCTTGGCTGCTACAGCAATCAAATCCCTCGCAGGAATGAAGAAAAATGAGAATTTCTTATAATTGGTTAAAGGAGTATGTAGATTTTTCCCTGTCTCCTCCAGAACTGGCTAAATGTCTCACCATGGCAGGTCTGGAAGTGAGCAATATTCTCTATTTGGGGTCAGAGGTGGAGAACGTGGTGGTTGGTGAAATCCTTTCCCTGAAGCCTCTTCCCCAGGCAGATAAATTAAGCCTCTGTCAAGTTTCCGATGGGAAGCAGATTTTTTCTATAGTTTGTGGAGCAAGGAACATAAAGGTTAAGAATTTAGTTCCTCTTGCCAGGGTGGGAGCTAAACTTCCTGGTGGGAGAAGAATAAGTAAGGCGAAAATAAAAGGGCAGACTTCTTACGGAATGCTCTGTTCTGAGAAAGAATTGGGGGTTGGAGAAGATGCCAGTGGCATTCATATTCTTCCCCCTGGTTGTAAACTGGGTGAGGATATTAAGAAGACGTTAACGTTGGAAGAAATAGTGCTGGAGGTAGAACTGACTACCAATCGCTCCGATTGTGCCAGTATATTTGGGATAGCTCGTGAGGTTTCCGCTATTTTGGGTGGGAATTTAAAGCCACCCAGGATTGAATTAAAGGAAAACGGAATTTCTGTATTCGATTTAGCGAAAACGGAGATTCTCCATCCCCAAGCATGTAGGCGTTATACCGCCAGAATTATTCGAGAGTTGAAGGTGGGTCCTTCCCCTTCTTGGTTAGTCAAGAAATTGGAGACAGTAGGGCTTAGACCGATTAATAATGTAGTGGATGTTACCAATTATGTGCTAATTGAACTTGGCCATCCTCTTCACGCCTTCGATTATGATAAATTGTGTGAGCATAAAATTCTTGTGCGTTTTGCTACTCCTGGCGAGAAGCTGTTGACTTTGGATAATGAACAGAGAAAATTGACAGAAAAGAATTTACTTATTGCTGATGCCAAGCGCCCGATTGCTTTAGCGGGAATAATAGGAGGGGTAGAGACCAGTGTTGACCAATCTACCAGAAATGTGCTTTTGGAAAGCGCTTATTTTGTTCCTCAAGTAGTAAGAAGTACAGCCCGGCAGTTGGGGATTGATACAGAATCGTCTTATCGTTTTGAACGTGGTGTTGATGTGGAAAATGTCCTTATCGCCTCCAATCGAGCTTGCCAGTTAATCCAGGAACTCGCCGGAGGAAAAGTTGCTTCTGGAGTAATCGATGTCTACCCTCAGCCTTTCTCTCCAGTAGAAATAGAGTTTTCTCCGGAAGAGACCAACCATATCTTGGGTTCTAATATTTCTCCCAAAGAAATGAGTGAAATTTTGACCCGTCTGCGATTTAACATTTCCCAGAAAGAGGGGGAGAAGCACCTGTGGGTCAGAGTGCCTTCCTATCGAAACGACATTTCTCGCCCCATCGACCTGGTAGAAGAGATTGCCCGACTATATGGATATGATAAGATTCCCTCAGGAATGCCGAAAATAGAGATCAGTGATTCGGTTGATGATAAAGTTTTGATGTTAGAAGACTTTGTAAGAGAGATTTTAACCAGATTAGGATTATGCGAAGTTGTCAGCCGTTCTCTGGTTAGTCCAGAATATTATAATGAACTGGACATTGCTATCCCCACAGGGCTTAAAGGAACTGTGGAGATTACCAATCCCTTATCTCGGGAACAGAGTCTTTTACGCACTTCCCTTCTCCCGTGTCTTCTATCGGTCCTGAAATGGAATCTAAACCATGGGGTCCCTGATATGAAAATATTCGAAATAGGTCGGGTCTTCTTTCCTGGAAAGGGCATACCAGAAGAGAAAAGGATTTTGGCAGGTGTCCTGGTTGGTACTCAGGAGGAGCGATACTGGGAAGACTCTTCAAAAGCTATCGATTTTTACTATGTTAAAGGGATTGTGGACTCCCTGTTAGGAGAACTGGGCATTTATCCTCAACGTCGTGGAGAATCTGGGATAGAGAAAAGCAGCCATTTTCTTCTGGAAGAGGGAATTTCCAATAAGATAATGGTAGACAATGAACATCTGGGAGATTTTGGCGAATTAGCTAATAAGGTCTCCCGCAAAATGGAATTCAGAGATAAAGTATACATTTTTGAGTTAGATTTTGACAAAATGTGTAGACTTATCGAGATTAAGAAAAAGTATAAGAGAATGTCGAGGTTTCCCTGGGTTTCCAGGGATATTGCTTTGGTAGCTCCCCAGGGCTTGACATTTGGAGAGATTTGTGTTAAAATTAAGAAGGTTGGAGGTGAGCTCGTTCAAGACGTAAAACTTTTCGATGTCTATTTTGGTAAACAGATTGAGCCGGGGAAGAGGGGCTTAGCCTGTAAAATTATTTATCAATCCATGGAAAAGACCTTGAGGGATGAACAGGTAAATAGTTTACATATGAGAATAGTGGAAGAGTTGGAAAGAGATTTAAAAGTAAAAGTGAGAAAATGAGATTCACTTGTGAAATAAAAGAAAATGAGAGAATACAATAATGTCAAGAAAAAGATAAAGGAGGTTGTTCTATTAGTCGATTCGCTGAAACAGGAAAGGGCAAAGTTACTGGAGAGGATTGAAAAGCAAAAAGAAGATATTAAATCTATGGAGGGAGAGAATAGAATAGCAAAGAAAATAGTCACACAAGTCGAACACCTGGGAAAGGAAAAAAAAGAAGTTAGGGAAAGACTCCGGATTCTGCTTGATCGGTTAGATAAAATGAAAGTATAGTCCTGGCATAGGGAAGAGGGTTCTATGCTTGAAAAAGATGGCGATAAGATTCCAATAAGGATATATAACCGAGAATTCGTAATTGAAGGGGGTAATTGGGACCCCTTGTACATTTCGGCTTTAGCAAAACATGTTGATGAACAGATGAACAGAATAGCTAACACATCAAACATTGTAGATACAAGCCGAGTAGCAGTTTTAGCTGCTTTAAATATTGCTGATGAATTGTTTAGATTGAGAGAGAGCAAGGATACCAGTGGCCAGGAAATATCAAAAAGATCTGAAGAGTTAATCGAGCTGCTCGATCAAGCATTAAAAAGATAGTTTCTATATTATTTAAAATATAGCAGGCTTTTATTGTCCCTGCGATGTTCGTGATGTGTTGACTATTTTAAGCCGACAAGTGTAGATCAGGGAATCCGGAGTTTCTGGTAATCGTGGTTATCAGAACAGGATACCCACTTTAAGTTGGTGCTTTAAAACAGTCAGACACACGGCAGAGCGGGGACTTTTTTTTAACAAAAAAGGGATCAGAGTCATTTTTTTGCGGGACTACTCCGAATACGTCCCGATAAATCCCGCCCCTGAGAGCAGGGGCTGGATAAATCAGGGCTACTCCTGATCAATTGAGGCAGGGGATGGAACTTTTTGCCAAAGAGAAATCGGAAGCCATTAGAGATATGCCCTTAGCTTTGCGGATGTCCCCCAAGAGACTTTCCCAGTTTGTAGGGCAAGAGCACATTTTAGGCAAGGGTAAACTGCTGCGGCGAGCTATTGAGGCGGATAGAATTGTATCTCTCATCTTCTATGGTCCGTCAGGCTGTGGTAAATCGGCACTTGCCAGAATAATCGCTGAACGGACGAAAGCACACTTTGAAGAGTTAAATGCGGTGACTTCCGGGGTCGCTGATTTAAGAAAGATAATTGAGAGAGCCTGGCAAAAGAGAAAGTTTTCGGGTCAGAAGACAATTCTACTGATCGATGAGCTTCACCATTTTAACCGAAGCCAGCAAGATGGACTCCTGCCAGATGTAGAGAAGGGGATAGTTACCCTGATCGGTATTACTACCGAGAACCCTTATTTTTATATTAATTCCAGGTTACTCTCCCGTTCCCAGATTTTCGAATTTAAACCTTTGAATGATGAAGAGCTAAAAGTTATTTTGAAAAGGGCAATTGGAGATAAAGAAAACGGCTTGGGCAAGAAGAGAATAAACATTGCTCCTGAGGCACTAAAGCATCTGATAAAAACTTCTAACGGTGATGCTAGAAGAGCATTGAATGCACTGGAGGTAGGAGTGATGACTACAAAACCAAGCCGCAATGGAGAAATTAACTTTACCCTATCAGTTGCTGAAGAATCAATCCAGAAAAAGGCTGTGGTCTATGATAAGAAAGGGAATGAACATTATGACACGATATCTGCTTTTATTAAGAGCATGAGAGGCTCTGACCCGGATGCAACTTTATACTGGTTGGCAAAGATGATATATGCTGGTGAAGACCCACGATTTATTGCCAGAAGGATTGTGATCTGTGCCAGTGAAGATGTGGGCAATGCAGACCCACAAGCTCTGGTAGTAGCCAATGCGGCTCTGGAGGCCTGTGAATTTTTAGGAATGCCCGAAGCTAAGATACCCCTTGCCCAGGCGGCAATATATATTGCTTGTGCTCTCAAGTCTAATGCAGCCTATAAGGGAATAGATAAGGCTTTAGCCGATATAGAAGAGAAGAAGATTCTTAAGCCTCCAAAGTATTTAACTAAGGCTGGACAAAAAGATTATAAATATCCTCACAATTATGCAAAAGGATGGGTTGAGCAGGACTATTTACCCGTGAAACGTAAGTACTATTTTCCCACAGAAGAAGGCTATGAGGCAAAGATTAAAAAGAGGATGGAAGAATTGAAGTCCCGGATTGCTAAGGATTCTAAGTTTTCCCATAGGCAGAAACCAGACCGTCCTATAGAAAAAGTGACTGGGAAAGGGAAAGGGGCTAAAGATAGAACTTTTTAGAAAAATGGAGGAGAAAAAAAGAAAAATCAGGCAAGAATTCCTGAAGAAGAGAAATAACCTTTCCCGGGATGAAATAAAATCTAAAAGCGAGAAAATCGAAAAGGAACTCTTTTCCTTACCTGAGTTCCAACGAGCAAAGACAGTTATGTTTTATGTATCTTTTCGTAGTGAAGTGGAAACAGAGAAAATGACAAGAAATGCGCTGAAATTGAAGAAAAAGATAGTAATACCTGTTGTGCATGGAGAAAAGATAGTGGTGTCCGAGATTAAAAATTTAAAAAAAGAACTCACCAAGGGAAGTTTTGGAATAAAAGAGCCGAAAAAAGAGTTCAGAAGGAGGGTGAATCAAAAAGAGATTGATCTTGTAGTTGTCCCTGGAGTAGTCTTTGATAAAAGGGGAGGTCGCCTGGGGTATGGGAGAGGATATTATGATCGATTTTTAAGAAGTAAATCGATAAGATCAAGGATGAGTCGCTCCCGTCAATGTGCACTGATTGGACTTGCTTTCGATTTGCAGATTGCCAGGAAAATTCCTCTCGTAAAAGGAGATATGAAGGTTGATAAAATAGTTACTGAGAGCGGGATAGTAGATTGTAAAGACCGACCATAAGTAAATTCCAATAGTCGTATTACCAAGTTCCTCGTATTTCCAGCAGGGATAACTTGAGTGTGGTAATTTTCCGTAGATTAAGGAAACCTTTGTGGAAGGGGCGTCGGTCGCGACGAATAAGGAGCGACGACCGAGCGAAGCGAGGGAAAGGCGCGGGCGCGAGACGGTGAGCGCCCCGGAATGCCGGTCCCGATGAAATCGGGACGACCGAGCGAAACGAGGGAAAGGCGCGGGCGAAAGACGCTTGAGCGCCCCGGAGACAGAGAGTCCCCGATATGTAATATCGGGGAAGCACAGGTCCGACAGGACTCCGAATCCCGATGGAGGCGTCGGACTCCTTCGGAGCTGATTCACATAGGAGGGAAAAATGAATAGTCTAATCTTGATTGGTGCGGGTTGCCTTCTATTAGGAATGTTGGCAGGATATATTTTAAGATTTATTTATGCGAGATTTCAGGCCTCATCGGTTGAAGCACAAGCGAAAAGGATAATCGATTCCGCCCAGCGAGAGGCGGAATCGGAAAAGAAAGAAGGCATCCTTGAGATAAAAGATGAAATGCACAAAGCAAGGATTAAATTTGAAGAGGAAACGCGAAGTCGACGAAAAGAGTTGGAAAGTCTGGAAAAGCGATTAGCACAGAAAGATGAAAATTTAGACCGTAAAGTTGATATCCTGGAGAGAAAAGAGAGAGAAATCAACAAGAAAGAGAGATATGTTTTAGGGAAAGAGAAACACTGGGAGGAGGAAGCAAAGAAGTTAGCGCAAGCAAAGGAGGAACAAAAAAGGGTATTGGAAAGGTTAGCCAGAATGACCCCGGAAGAAGCAAAGAAAATTCTCCTGGCCAATATGGAGGAAGAGGCTAATAAAGAAGCGGCGACAATTATTAGACGGATGGAACAAGAGGCTATAGAGATCGGAACAAGAAAAGCTAAAGGGATTTTAAGTCAGGCTATCCAGCGTTGTGTTGTGGAGCATACTGCGGATATCACCGTTTCCACAGTTTCTTTGCCCGATGATGAGATGAAAGGCCGCGTGATAGGCCGGGAAGGGAGGAATATTCGGGCTTTCGAGAACGCCACTGGAGTTGATTTAATAATTGACGACACTCCTGAAGCCATTACACTTTCTGCCTTTGATGGGGTGAGAAGGGAAATTGCCCGGGTTGCTCTGGAAAGACTAATTGCCGATGGCAGGATTCACCCGGCAAGGATTGAAGAAATTGTAGAAAAGGCAAAGGAAGAGATGGAAGCACATCTAAAGTCAATGGGAGAACAAGCAGCATTTGACGTCGGCGTTCAAGGTCTCCACCCGGAAATAATTAGGTTAATAGGTAGGCTTAAATATCGAACCAGTTATGGTCAGAATGTTCTCCAGCATTCTTTAGAGGTAGCTCACATAGCTTCTATATTGGCTGGTGAGTTAGGCGTAGATGCGAAATTTGCCAGACGAGCGGGGTTGATACATGATATAGGTAAATCTATCGATCGTGACGTGGAGGGAACACATGCCCAGATTGGTGCAGATTTAGCAAGAAAATATAATGAACTCTCGAAGATGGTTAATGCCGTTGCTGCCCATCATGAAGACTGCCAGGCTCAGAGTGTAGAGGCAGTCCTGCTGCAGGCTGCTGATGCAGCCTCTGCTTCCCGCCCAGGTTCTCGGAGAGAATCTCTGGAATACTATTTAAAGAGGCTGGAGAAGTTGGAAAATGTAGCCAATTCTTTTCGAGGAGTAGAGAAATCTTATGCCATTCAAGCAGGACGAGAGATAAGGATTATTGTGGAACCGGAAGAGGTGGAGGATAGTATGGTGCAAAATCTGGCCAGGGAGATAGCTAAGAAAATCGAAAAAGAAATAGAGTATCCTGGACAGATAAAAGTTACGGTTATCAGAGAGACAAGAGCCATCGAAACTGCAAAATAAAAAGGCAATAGCGGCAGAGCGAAACTCTACCATTGTAGGGGCGATCCCGATGTATATCGGGATGGTCGCCCAAAAGAAGGGACGGCATGCCGAAAAATCGGCATAAACTGCGTCCGTCCCCTACAGGAGACAAAGCTTACGCTTTGCCGTTACATAAAGGAGAAAAAGTGAGAATACTATTTGTTGCTGATATAATCGGTAAGCCGGGTAGGGAAATAATGAGAAACATTCTTCTCAAAATAATGACAGAGGAAAATATTCAGTTTGTGATTGCTAATTGTGAAAATGCAGCAGGCGGTTTTGGTCTCACCCCTAATATTTCTCGCGAGGTATTTTCAGAGGGAGTCGATGTAATTACTATGGGCAATCATGTATGGGCAAGGAAGGAGATTTCAGAAATAATAGAAGAAGAGAATATCTTAAGGCCAGCGAATTTTCCACCTGAAGTTCCCGGGAAAGGGTGGACGATTGTTCAAGCGGATAATGGAATAAAAGTTGGTGTCATAAATCTTATGGGTAGAGTTTATATGTCCACTTTAGAGTGTCCTTTCCGTGCAACTGATGGAATTATAGAAGAAATCAGTAAACAGACAAAGATAATCGTTGTGGATATGCATGCGGAAATTACATCAGAAAAAGTTGCTATGGGTTGGTACTTAGATGGTAAAGTAAGCGCGGTAATAGGCACTCATACGCACGTTCCTACTGCTGATGAACGGATTCTTCCACAGGGGACAGCTTATATTACTGATGTAGGAATGACCGGTCCCCGCGATTCGGTTATCGGGGTAAAAAAGGAGATTATCCTGAAGAGGTACTTGACCCAGATGCCCATCAGGTTTGAAGTGGCAAAAGATGATTTAATTTTTGCAGGAGCAGTGATGGAAATCGACGAGAAAACGGGAAAGGCTGAAAGCATAAAGAGAATTGCTAAACCATTTGAGGGAAAAAGGGAGTGAAAGGTGGAAGAGCCAAGAAAAATTTATAAAGTATCGGAAATAAATAAAATAGCCAAGAATCTCCTGGAAGAAGAGTTTCCTGAGATTTGGCTTGAAGGAGAAATATCCAATTTTACTCTCCACTCCTCAGGCCACCTCTATTTCAGTTTAAAAGATGAAGATGCTCAGATAAATGCCATTATGTATAAGTGGCAGGCTGGACAACTGGAGTTTATGCCAGAAAATGGAATGAAAGTAATTGCCCAAGGAAAGATAAGTGTCTTTGTAAAAGGCGGGAGATACCAGATTATTGTATACGGTCTCAAACCTATAGGTATAGGCGCATTGCAGCAAGCATTCGAACAATTGAAACGGAAACTGGAGAAAGAAGGTCTATTTGATAAGGTACGTAAGAGACCAATACCCATGTTACCTCAGAAGATTGGCATAGTTACATCACCTACCGGAGCAGCAATTCGTGATATCTTGAATATAATTGAGCGCAGATTTGCCAATGTACACATTTTAATCCATCCAGTAAGGGTGCAAGGCGACCGTGCCGCTGGCGAGATTGCCGAAGCAATAGCCTATGTTAACGAACGTTTTCCCTATCTGGATGTGCTAATCGTGGGAAGAGGTGGTGGATCCTTAGAAGACCTTTGGCCTTTTAATAGAGAAATTGTTGCCCGGGCTATCTATAACTCCAGGATTCCTGTAATTTCTGCTGTTGGTCACGAAGTCGATTATACTATTGCTGATTTCGTTGCCGACCTTCGCGCATCCACACCTTCAGCTGCTGCCGAATTAGTGGTTACCAATAAAATTGAGTTAGAAAAGAAAATATTGCTTTTGACTTCTAAGATTAAATTGTCTATGAAGCACGAACTAGATGAACTCACCAGCCAATACAGACGCCTTGTGGACAGTAGAATCTTTCTCCATCCCGAAGAACTATACTCTCAATTTCAACAGGAAATAGATTACTATTTAGAAAGAATAATTTCTAAGTGTGCCCATTTTTTGGATTTCCAGAAGGAAAAATTAAATTCAATTGCTGGAAAGTTGAATGTTCTCTCCCCGCTGAATATTTTAGCCAGGGGATATAGCATTACCTATAAATTGCCAGAAAATGAGATTTTAAAGAGCATAGCGCAAGTTACAATGAAAGATAAAGTGAAAGTTAAACTACACCGCGGCGAAATAATTTGCACGGTAGAAGAGACCGACATACCGGTTAAGAAGGAATCAGAAAAGAAAGGAGTGAAAGGAGAGTAAAATGGAAGAGATGAAATTCGAAGAGGCTATAAGTAGATTGGAAAAGATAGTTCAACAGTTAGAGGAAGGAGAGAAGTCGCTTGAGGGTTCTTTGAAATTATTTGAGGAAGGGATAAAATTATCAAAATTCTGTTCAGGGAAACTCGAAGAAGCGAAAAAGAAAATTGAGATTTTGACCAAATCTGAGAAAGGAGAACTAGCAGCAAAACCTTTCAATTTGGAAGAAGAGATAGAAAAGAAAGAGAATAATTATTGAGAATTCGAATTCTACAGAATAGAATTACTCCTATGGGCTTTTCGATTGAAAAATATTTAAGAGAAAAAAGAATTGCTATTGAGTCTACTTTAAATAGACTCCTTCATTCTCCCAAGAAGTATCCGCCAATAATTCATCAGGCTATGCGCTATGCTGTTTTTGGAAAGGGAAAGCGCCTGAGGCCAATTCTCCTTATCGCTGCAGCAGAAGCATGCGGAGGGAAAGCCTCTGATGTCCTACCTGCTGCCTGTGCCATAGAAATGATCCATACCTACTCTCTTATTCATGATGACCTTCCGGCAATAGATGACGATGACTATCGCCGAGGTAAATTATCCTGCCATAAGAAATTCGGGGAAGCTATGGCTATTTTGGCTGGCGATGCATTGTTGACCAGAGCCTTTGAAGTTTTATCCCAAATGAGATTCCCCAAAGATAAAGTTCTTCAAGCAAAAGTAATTGCCCAGATCACTCAGGCTATAGGAACGGAGGGGATGCTGGGAGGACAGGTGGAGGATATTCAATCTTTAAGTTCACCGACACAAGTACAAAGGGAGAAGAAATTATCTTACATCCATTCCCACAAGACCGCTGCTCTAATTAACGTGGCATTAAAGGTGGGAGCAATATTGGCAGGTGCTTCTCGTGGAGAGTTGAAAGCACTCGATAAATATGGGAGAAGTTTCGGATTAGCCTTTCAAATTACCGATGACATCTTGGACAAGAAAGAGAAAAGAGAGTTAACTTATCCTCGAATTCACGGTTTAAAAACTTCCAGAGAGAAGGTAAAAAGGCTGATTAAAAGTGCTAAAGTTCCCCTGAAGGGATTTAAAAAAAGAGGAGAGTTCCTCAAAAAATTAATAGACTGCTTTGTCGAATCTAGAATATAATATAGATACGGCCTGCACGGTTGAAACCGTGCCTACAAAAACCATTGTAGGCACAGATTCAATCTGTGCAAAGCTTTCGCTTTGCTGCTACACAAAATAGGTGAGAGAAGTGGATATAAGGTTAGCTTATGGAAAAAAAGGTTTAGATATTACTCTTCCGGAAGAAGGTCTTACGATTATTGAACCGAAATTCATGCCCGGGCTTTCTGATGAAAGGAAAGCTTTTATCGATTCCTTGAACCACCCCTTAGGAAGTCCACCACTTAAGGAGCTGATTAAATCCAAAGATTCTATCGCTATTGTCTTCTCGGATATAACCAGGCCGATGCCCAATAGAAAGATTATTCCCTGGCTTTTGCAGGAGTTGAGTGGTGTCAGCAAAGATAGAATAATTTTGCTCAATGCTACGGGAATGCATCGAGCCAATACAACTGAAGAACTTACGGAGATGCTGGGTGAAGGAGTTGTTAGAAATTATAGAATTATTAACCATAATGCCCAGAAGAAGGATGAAATGGTCCATCTGGGAAAGACGAAAGCCGGAGGGGAGATATGGGTAAATGGTGATTACATGCGAGCCGATGTTAAGATACTGACTGGATTTATCGAACCCCACTTCTTTGCTGGATTTTCCGGAGGCCCGAAATCAGTACTTCCTGGTATTTCTGGCGAAGAGACAGTAATGCATAACCATAGCGCCAATATGTTGAACAACCCAAAGGCAAACTGGTCCATTACTTACGGAAATCCTGTCTGGGAAGAGATTCGTGAAGTAGCCCTTACGACCAAACCTGCTTTCATCATAAATGTTACGCTGAATAAAGAAAAAGAGATAAGTGATGTCTTTTCGGGAAATATGGATTTGGCACACCGGAAGGGTGTGGAATTTGCCCGGAAGAGTGCAATGCGGCCTGTTCCTCATCTATTCGATTTAGTTATTGCTACCAATAGCGGTTATCCTCTTGACCTGAATCTATACCAGACAGTAAAAGGGATGTCGGCGGCAAGCCAGATTGTCAAGAAAGGTGGAGCGATTATCTGCGTATCCCAGTGCTCGCATGGCATTCCTGAACACGGCAATTATCGCCGCATTCTCCAGATGGGTAAGAATCCAGAGGAGATTCTGAAAATAGTCGAGTCCCCCGGGTTTTCCATGTTTGACCAGTGGGAAGCGCAGATACAGGCTGAGATTCAGACTAAGGCAAGAGTCTATCTATATTCAGAGCTTCCAGAAAAAGAAGTGGTAGCTTGTCACCTCGAGCCTATTAAGAATATAGAAAGCACAGTGGTGAGAATAAAAAAAGAGTTGGGGAATAATGCCAAAATAGCAGTTCTCCCGGAAGGACCTATGGCCATTCCCTACTTGAGCCAGACCTCTTAGAATTATGGAGGAAGCAAAAGCTATGGCAGTCCTGGAATTGATTGACCGACCAAGCGACCTCAGGTTGGTCAGAAAAGAATTACTTCCGCAACTTGCAGAAGAGATCAGAGAAAAAATAATTACGGTGACATCCCAGAAGGGAGGACATCTTGCCAGTAGTCTAGGGACAGTTGAATTGACCATAGCCTTACACTACGTTTTTGACTCCCCTCAGGACAAGATTATCTGGGATGTGGGCCATCAAGCCTATACCCATAAGATTCTAACAGGCAGGAGGGACAGTTTTTCTACTCTCCGCCAGCACGGAGGAATAAGTGGTTTTCCTACTCCCGTCGAGAGTGAATATGATGTCTTTGGCGTGGGACACAGTTCCACTGCAATCTCAGCTGCTCTGGGAATTGCCTGCGCCCGCGATTTATCTGGCAACAACAACCAGAAGGTAGTGGCAGTGATAGGGGATGGTTCGATGACCGGAGGAATGGCTTTTGAAGCTCTCAATAATGCCGGACACCTGGGTAAAGACCTTCTGGTAATTCTAAATGATAATGAGATGTTCATTTCCCATAGGGTGGGAGCTCTGGCAGGATATCTGACAAAATTGATGACTTTAGGCCTGGTTAAGAAACTGGAAAGGAGAGTAAAAAAGTTTTTGACCAGAGTTTCCTTCTGGGGCATTGCAATTCTCAGAGTAGTTCGGCGATTTAAAGTACTTCTCTTTCCAGGGATGCTTTTTGAGGAAATGGGCTTCTCTTATCTGGGACCTATTAATGGACATAATGTCCACTATTTAATCGAAATCTTTCAGAAAGTGAAAGATATGAAAGGTCCGGTCCTGATTCACGTAATTACCAAAAAGGGTAAAGGGTATCAGCCGGCGGAGCGAGAACCTATAAAGTTTCACGGAACAATGCCCTTTAATATTTTGACTGGAGAGACAGAAAAAAATAAAATTCTTTCATATACAGAAGTATTTAGTCGGGTTCTTATAGATTTGGCTAAATCGAATGAAAAGATTATTGCCATTACTGCGGCGATGCCTCAAGGCACAGGGCTGGACGCATTTCAGAAGGAGTTTCCCAAGAGATATTTCGACGTGGGAATTGCTGAACAACATGCAGTTACCTTTGCCGCAGGGTTGGCCAGAGCCGGGTACAGACCAGTTTGTGCCATCTATTCCACATTTCTTCAGAGGGCATTTGACCAGATAATCGATGATGTTTGTCTCCAGAACCTTCCCGTAGTCTTTGCCATAGATAGAGCTGGTATAGTAGGAGAAGATGGACCAACCCATCAGGGAACGTTCGACCTTTCCTATCTTAGATTAATTCCCAATATGGTGGTGATGGCTCCCAAGGATGAGAATGAATTAGTGCACATGCTTAATACTGCCTTATCCTGGAATTTCCCCTGTGCCATTCGCTTTCCTCGAGGCCAGGGCATTGGAGTTAAATTGGACAGGCAATATAAAGTCCTTCCCCTGGGAAAGGCAGAGGTGCTTGCAGAAGGAAATGATGTAGCCATCCTGGCGATAGGGAATACTGTGCATCCTTGTCTCCTGGCCCAGCAGAGACTGGAAGCAGAAGGCATAAAGGCAAATCTGGTTAACATGAGGTTCGTTAAACCTTTAGATGAAGATCTAATAAAGAAAATAACCAAGAAAGTTCACAAAGTTGTTACTGTGGAGGAGAATACCCTTTCCGGAGGTTTCGGCTCGGGTATCAAGGAGTTACTGGCGACTGATAATGTGCGTATTTTAAGTATTGGACTTCCTGATCAATTTATCGAACATGGTAGTAGAGAAAAGTTAAGAGAGAAGTATGGACTGACTGCTGATAAGATAGCCCAGAGAGTTGGTGAATTCATAAAGGGATAGTATTTGTAGGCACGGTTTTAACCGTGCAAAATATATTTGTAGGTCCCGATGAATCGGGACAAAAGAGCACAGATTGAATCTGTGCCTACAACAGAAATTTATTACAAAAATAGATTTGTGAAAATAAAAAAGAGAAAAGAGAGATTAGATAAGCTTTTGATGGAAAAGCGACTGGCGTCAAGTCACCATAGAGCAAAGGGATTGATAATGGCTGGCTCTGTATGGGTGGGTGGTCGGAAAGTTATTAAAGTAGGTGCTGAGTTCCCTATTGATATAGAGATAGAAGTAAAGGAATCTCCTTTACGAAAATATGTTTCCCGGGGAGGACTGAAGCTGGAAGCAGCAATAAAGGAGTTCGGGTTGAGCGTTGAAGGAAAGGTCTGTCTTGATGTTGGCGCATCAACGGGAGGGTTTACGGATTGTCTTCTCCAGAAGGGGGCGGAGAAAGTTTATGCCCTGGATGTGGGTTACGGTCAGCTTGATTGGAAATTACGGAACAATCCCAGGGTGGTCACCATCGAAAAAACGAACATAAGATACTTTAACGGAAAAGAAATTAAAAACCCCGTCGATTTGGCTACTATCGATGTCTCTTTTATTTCTCTGGATAAAGTTTTGCCGAAAGTTAAAGAGTTAATTAGAAAAAGGGGCGAGATAGTTTCCCTGATTAAGCCCCAATTTGAGGCAGTGAGAGAAAAAGTGCCCAGAGGCGGTGTGGTTAAAGACAGGAAAGTTCACCAGGAAGTTATCGATAAAATAAAGCTTTTAGCTCGAGATTTGGGATTAGAAGTAAAAGGATTGACTACTTCGCCGATTAAAGGTCCTGCTGGAAATATCGAGTATTTTATCTACTTGAAGAAAAAAGAATAGATAAGACAGAGGCGAGAAGTAAGTTTATTGAGGGTGCAAGTTAAACATGGAGAAAATTTACAATTTCAAGAAGATTGAAAAGAAATGGCAGAAGAAGTGGGAAGAGGAAAGAACTTTCAAAATCTCTAAAGATTCGGGAAAGAAGAAATTCTATCTTCTGGAGATGTTCCCTTATCCTTCTGGAGAACTCCATATGGGACACATGCGTAATTATGCTATTGGTGATGTTGCAGCTCGCTTCCTGAGGATGAGGGGGTTCAACGTGCTTTACACTATGGGTTACGATGCTTTGGGATTGCCAGCAGAGAACGCAGCAATAGAGAAAAAGATTAATCCTTCTTCTTGGACGAATAGATGTATTGAGAAAATGAAAAAGCAGCAGAAGAAAATGGGATTGAGTTACGACTGGGGAAGGTTGGTAATTACCGCTGATCCAGAATATTATCGCTGGAACCAGTGGATTTTCCTTAAGTTTTACGAGAAGGGTCTCGCCTACAGGAAGAAGGCGCCCATCAACTGGTGTCCCCAGTGCGAGACAGTCCTGGCCAATGAGCAAGTGGTAAATGGAAAATGCTGGAGGTGTGAGGCTTTTGTGGAGATTAGAAGTCTGGAGCAGTGGTTCTTTAAGATTACCGAGTATGTTGAGGAACTTCTGGAAAATTTGAAAAAGCTAACAGACTGGCCAGAGAGGGTTAGACTTATGCAGGAGAACTGGATTGGCAAAAGTTACGGGACACTGGTCAATTTTAGATTGAAGGATTCCGATAGTCTGATTCCAGTATTTACCACGCGACCGGATACCCTCTATGGTGCCACTTTTATGACTTTTGCTCCCGAACATCCCAGAGTTCTAGAATTTATCGCTGGGACAGAATATGAGAAGAGAGTAAGAGAATTTATCAACAAGGTAGTAATTGAAGATAGATTCACTCGTACAGGAGAGGACAAAGAAAAAGAGGGGATGTTTATTGGCAGGTATGCGATAAATCCTTTGAATGGAGATGAAATTCCCATTTATGTAGCTAATTTCGTGTTGATGGAGTACGGGACAGGAGCAATAATGGCGGTGCCAGCTCATGACCAGAGAGATTTCGAGTTCGCTAAAAAGTATCATATTCCGATAAAACAGGTAATTATCCCTTCTCCAGAGGAATCTTCTACAGGGGAAGATCTGGAAGAGGCTTACGAAGGCGAAGGAATTATGGCCAATTCAGCCCAGTTTGACGGTCTTTCTTCCCCAGATGGAAGGGAAAAGATTACGCAATATCTGACCCAGAAAGGCTGGGGAAGAAAGACGCTTCAGTACAGATTGCGCGACTGGTTGATTTCCCGACAGAGGTATTGGGGCACACCTATTCCCATAATTTACTGTGATAAGTGCAAAATTGTGCCTGTGCCGGAAAAAGATTTACCAGTAAAGTTACCGGTGAAAGTTGAGTTTACGGGAAGGGGGAATCCCTTAGCTAAATGTAGCGAGTTCGTAAATTGTAAATGTCCAAAATGTGGTGGTGCGGCAAGAAGAGAGACCGATACTATGGATACATTTGTTGATTCCTCTTGGTATTTTGCCCGTTATTGTAGCCCACATTTCAAAAAGTTACCTTTTGATAAGAAAAAAGTTAAGTACTGGATGCCGGTTGATCAATATATAGGAGGGATTGAACATGCGATTATGCATCTCCTATATGCCCGGTTCTTTACCAAGGCCTTGAGGGATATAGGCTTGTACAAGATCGACGAGCCTTTTACAAGACTCTTATGTCAAGGAATGGTAATTAAAGATGGTGCGAAGATGTCAAAGTCGAAAGGGAATGTAGTTAGTGTAGATGAGATAACTCAGAAATATGGCGCCGATACAGCGAGGTTATTCATTCTCTTTGCCTCACCTCCGGAAAAAGATTTAGAATGGAGTGATAGAGGAGTTCAGGGTTGCTATAGGTTCTTGAACAGAGTTCGGAATCTGGTAGAAGAAATAAAAAGTAAACACAAGAAAACTGTTCTTAAAACTTACGACCAAGAAGAAAAAAAGCTAAACAGAATTACCCACTCAGCTATTAAGAAAGTTACTGAAGACATAGAAAGTTTTCATTTTAATACTGCTATTGCCGCCATTATGGAACTCTCCAATGGAATATATGATTACTTAAGGAAGAAAGGCACGAGCTCCCATTTATGGGAAAGCGTAGAAAAATTAATACTTTTGCTAGTTCCTTTTGCGCCACATATTTGTGAAGAATTATGGGAAGTGCTGGGACATCGGGGAGGTGTGATTAAAAAATCTTGGCCAAGATACGACCAGGAAGTAATCAAAAAAGAGGAGGTGCTTATTGTCATTGAAGTGAATGGTAAAGTGAGAAGCAAAGTAGAAGTTCCGGTAAATTTAGAAGAGGAAGAGATAAAGAAAAGAGCCCAAGTAGATGAGAGAGTTAGAAAATATATCGATAATAAAAAGATTAAACGGATAATTTATGTGCCCAAGCGACTAGTGAATATTGTAGTGGAAAAATAGAAAAAAAGGAGGAACTTATGAGAAAGTTTGTTTTCGTTATCATTGGGTTGGGAATATTTCTGGTATTTGGTTGTGCTTATACACCTGTGGAAATTCTGCCCAAGCATATTAAGACAATAGCTGTGCCTACATTTATCAACAGAACCGCTCACTACGGCATTGAGTCTAAACTTACCGACGCTGTAATAGAAGAATTCATTAGAGATGGCCATTTATCCATTGCCAAGAAAGGGGAGGCCGGTGCTCTGTTGACCGGAGAGATTGTTACTTACATTTTACAACCCCTCTCTTACGATGCTACCGAGGTGGTTGAACAGTATAAGCTCTGGGTCATAGTCAATCTCTCTTTTCGAGATTTAGCTACAGGAGAGGTTCTCTGGGAAGAGAAGAGAGAGAGCGTAGGTGGAACCCTTACTGGAGGGATTGAAGGAGATGTAAGGTACTATGTAACTCCCAGGGCAGGTGGAACTGTGGAAACAGAAGAGGAAGCACAGGAGCGACTGGTTATTGAGCTCGCCGACCACATTGTGCGACGCACAGTCTATGGATGGGGAAGCCAGATTGAAATCCAGAGTCAATAAGTGAGGATGAAGGGATAGTTATCGGAGTCGCTCGGTCAATTGCACAGATTGAATCTGTGCCTACAATGGCAAGGAGATTTGTAGGCACGGTTTCAACCGTGCAAAAGACTATCCCTCCATTTTTATGAAAATGATGAAGTATAAAGAATTAATTACAAAATTAAACAGAAAAAAAATTGCCGATTGCTACTTTTTTTGTGGGGAGGAGGATTATCTAAAACAGGAAGCCATCCTTTTATTGAAGAAGATGCTAATCGGGCCCGGGGCACAGGATTTTGACTTCGGGCTTTTCTATGCTGAAGATACTTCTGCTAGAGAGGCCATTTCCCTTGCCGAGACCTATCCTTTTATGTCGAAAAAGAGATTAGTAGTGGTTAAAGATATAGATAAATTCACAGAGAGTGAGTTGAAAGAAATTATTAAGTACTTGAAAAACCCTACTTCCTCTACATGTCTTGTTCTGGTGAGTGCAAAGGTTAAAAGAGAGGCGTTAGATAGAGCAGTATATAAAACCATTTCTTCTCTTTGTGAGACAGTGATTTTCTGGAGGCTTTTCGATTCGGAGATTCCGGGTTGGATTAAGAATAAGATATCCAGAGAGAAAAAAAGTATCTCCACAGAAGCGGCACATTATCTGTTTGTAGAAGTGGGAAATAATCTATTAGACTTATCCGGAGAGATTGAAAAATTGTTAATCTATACTAAAGACAGAAAAGAGGTTGCCCTGGATGATGTTGAGCAATTGATAGGTCGTTCTATGTCCGATTCTGTTTTTGACCTTTTGAGGGCGATTACCCAGAAGAACTTAACTCACTCTTTGGAAATCCTGGCAAAGTTGACCGAAACTGGAGAAAAGCCAGTAGGGATTTTAGTAAGAATAGCGAAGAGGATTCGACAAATAATTTACGCTAAAGAGCTTCTAGACCAGAAAGTGGGACGAGCGAGGATAATTGAGGAAGTGGGCCTACATCCTTTTTTCGATAAGGATTTTCCATCACGGATTCAAAATTTCAATCGCAAAGAACTGTTGAATAATTTTCATCACTTACTTCGGGCAGACTGGGAAATTAAGGTAGGCAAGAAACCAGCTCAGCTTGTGCTGGAACTTCTAATTTTGAATTTATGCGGTAAGAAAAGAGCATCAACTTATTCGGGTTAATTTACTTTTTTGCTTTTAGGGAATTGATCTTTTTTGCCAGTCTTGACTTTTTTCTGGAGGCTCTTTTTTTAGGTATGATATTCTTACTGGCAGCCTTATCTAACTCTTTCATAGCTTGTAAAAAGATTTTTTTCGCTTCTTCGGGTTTACCCTGAACGACTGCCGTCTCTACTTTTTTAGCTATTGTCCTAATTTTTGTCTTGACGGCGACATTCCTTAGATGCCTTTTCTTATCCTGCCTTTGTGATTTAAGTGCTTGAGTGTGTCGTCCAGATTTTAGTTTAGCCATTAGCGGGATCTCCTGACTCGTAGCTTGAGAGCAACGAAAAGAATATCTTGGAGTATAAAATACCATATTGAGAAGCGGAAGTCAAGAATAATCTTTATTTTGGAGAAGGATATTGCAGAAGGAAGGAAAAATTACTAGGTCAGTTGCTGGTGTTAGCGTTTCTACCCTGGCTTCTCGGATTCTTGGCTATCTAAGAGACATGCTTATTGCTAACTTCTTTGGTGCTGGTTTGGTAGCCGATGCCTTTTTTGTTGCTTATCGCATTCCCAATCTTCTTCGTCGGCTTCTTGGAGAGGGAGCACTCTCCGCATCCTTTATTCCTGTATTTACCGGATATTTAACTACCAAGCCTAGGGAAGAAGCACAGAAACTGGCGAGAATTTCAGGCTTGCTCTTGTTGACCATCCTAGCTATTTTGACAATTCTGGGGATCATTTTTTCTCCTATAATTGTCCGCCTGATTGCTCCGGGTTTCATTAAGGATCCGGAAAAGCTCTCCTTAACTATTACTCTCACCCGTATCCTTTTTCCTTTCATGATTGCCATAGGTATGGCGGCTTTAGCTTTAGGAATATTGAACTCTCTCCACAGGTTTATTATTCCTGCCCTGGCTCCTTGTCTCCTCAGTATTTCTGAAATTTCCTTTATTTTGTTTATATGTCCATTGATGGAACGACCAATAATTGGACTTGTTTTTGGGGTCCTGGTTGGGGGGTTTGCCCAGTTCTTCTTTCAGGTACCCTCTTTAGTAAGAAGAGGTTTTGTTATACCAGCAGGGAAGAGTTCCAGTAATCCCCGCCTAAAGCTGATGGACTATCCTCAGAATCTCCTGAAGAACTTGTCTGTCCTTTGGAAAAGATGGATTTCCATGTTAAATCATCCAGGGGTGAAGAGGATAGGGCTGTTGATGCTTCCAGCGACTCTGGGGTTGTCCGTATCCCAGGTAAATACCTTTGTGGACACAATATGCGCTTCACTACTTAAAGAGGGAAGTGTTACCGCTCTATATTATGCAAATCGCCTAATGCAACTTCCTTTAGCTCTGTTTGGGACAGCAATAGCAACTGTTGCCTTGCCCATGATGTCTCGCTCAGTGGCAGCTACCAATATGAAAGAACTAAAAGATACTCTATTGTTATCACTCAGAATGATAATGTTTACTATTATTCCTGCTTCACTGGGACTGATTATTTTAGGAAGTCCCATAATTTCTCTTCTATTTGAAAGGGGGAGATTTACAGCTCAGGCTACCCAGGCCACTAGCTGGGCACTCCTATTCTATTCCACTGGAATAGTGGCCTATGCGGGAGTAAAGGTGGTAGCATCTGCATTCTATTCCATGCAGGACACCAGGACTCCGGTAAGAATCGCCTCCATCGCTATGGTGGCAAACATAGTGCTGAATCTAATCTTAATGCGCATTCTGGATGTAGGTGGACTTGCTTTGGCTACTGCCATTGCTTCCTTTATTAATTTGTTAATCCTTCTATACTATCTAAGAAAGAAGATTGGCAGGTTGGGAGGGAAAAAAGTATTGCTTTCGCTTACTAAGATTCTACTTGCCTCCTCAGCTATGGGAATAGCCTGCATATATTTCTCCCGATTATTAGGCCAGATTAACAAGTTGATACAAGTGACTGGCACTATCCTGATTTCTGTAATTATCTACATTTTGGTAACGCATCTTTTGCGTTGTGATGAGATTAAATATGTATGGAAGATAATTACGCGAAAGGAATCGACAGATGAAGTTTGAGGAAAAACTCACTTCTCTACCTGATGTACCAGGAATATATATGATGAAGGACATTGCTGGGAGAGTTATCTATGTGGGCAAAGCAAAATCGATTAGAAAGAGAGTCCCTGCATATTTTCAATCCCCCAGCACTTACTCTCCCAGAACTTTTGCTCTAATTTCCAATGTGCGAGACCTCCAATACATTGTAACCCGAAATGAAAAAGAAGCCCTGATATTAGAGAACGAGTTAATAAAGTACTTCCATCCCAAATATAATATAGCCTTAAGAGATGATAAAACCTATCCCCACCTTAAGTTGACTGTTGATGAGGATTTTCCCAAATTGGTGATGGCGCGCATCTCAAAAAGAGAGAGGGTGAAGCACAGAACGCCTGGGATAAAATATTTCGGTCCTTATCCAGATGTCTCTTCACTCAAGAGGACACTTAAGACAATCCAGAGAATATTCCCTCTGATTAAATGTAGTAAGAGCTTCTTTCTGGCTCGACGAAAGGAGGGTAACCCCAGTAGTTGCTTGGATTTCCATTTGGGACAGTGCCTGGCACCTTGTGTAGGGTGGATAAGTAATGAAGATTACAGGAAAATAGTGGAGAAAGTCGTCCTGTTTCTCTCGGGAAAGGGAGAAAATCTCTTGAAAAAGCTGGAAGAAGAAATGGAAAAGGCATCCAGGGAGCTCGACTTTGAGAAGGCAAAAATCTTGCGAGACCAGATACAGGCAATACAGTCCATTTCCCAAAGGGTTAATTTGCGACAAGTAGAGAAACAGAAATTAAAGGCTGCTGGAAAGGGTGAGATTTTAATTGAGCTTCAAAAAGCAATAGAGTTGGAGAACTTACCGGAAAGGATAGAGGCTTTCGATATATCCGATATTTATGGAGACTCGGCTGTGGGGTCTATGGTCGTCTTTTCTGGAGGGAAACCTGAAAATAAATCTTATAGGAAATTCAAGATAAAAATGGTCACAGGAATTGATGATGTAGGTATGATGAAAGAGGTAATTCACCGAAGATATACGAGGTTGATGAGAGAAAGAGGATTGTTGCCAGATTTGATTCTGGTTGATGGAGGAAAGGGGCAAGTGAGCGGGGCCAAAGGAGTTCTTAGTGAGCTGGGACTGGGGATTATTCCCGTGGTTGGACTTGCTAAAGGAGAAGAGTTGATATTTCTACCTCGACGTTCCCGTCCGATTCGCCTTCCCTTCAGCTCACCTGCTCTACATCTCGTCCAGCATATACGAGACGAAGCTCACCGCTTTGCTATCAGGTACCACAGGCTGCTGCAGAAGAAAAAACTGATTGGAAAGTAAAGACGCTTAAATAAGCAGAAAGTGTGGTTCAGGCAGAGTTGTTCACCTTCCATCTTTGCTACTCAAGTAGAAAATATGTCCGACGGAAGAGCCGACAGCCCTGAAAATCAAAAAATAAAGAGTTAGCTGGTTATGAGCAGCCCTCTCTTTTTTAGATAACAAATATAAAATAAATTAGTAGTGCTTTAAGCTTTTGTAAACTTCTAAGATTTGCTATTAAACATGGAGAGAAAAATAGTAGATTTCAATGTTTTCAATAAGCTATAGGTTGCATAGGGATTTTGTAAATGGATAAGCTAAATATTGAATGGTTAAAGGGTAAGCTTAATTTCTATTTTAGATATAAACGCCAGCTGCTTGAATCTATGATAGAGGGTTCCTGTATAAATATTGGCTGTGGAAGCCACATTATAAAGAATGCTGTAAATATAGATGAAGAACTTCCCCACCTGCCATATCCGGATAATTCATTTGATACGGTTATATGTTCTGATGTGTTGAAACATATAGGACCGCATAAACAAGCAATTGGAGAATTACTACGGATTGCTAGAAAAAATAATTATCACAGCATTTGCATATAGATGATTATATAGTAAGTATTACCATCTTCTTAGCCATAAACAGAGGTATCATGCCAATGATTTTGCTGGTTTTAAGATAATATATCTTTTCTGGTTTTTAGGACCGATTCTTTTTCTTCGAAAACTCTTCAGATTGCGCCATTACCCTTTGCCAAAAATAATAGATAACATATTTTTCAAAATGTCAAAATTACATTTAAACTTTGGCACTACAATATTGGCAGTGAAATATAAAGTTCCGGATGAAACAAAAAGAAAACACAAAGTATCTATCTTCATCCCGGTATTCAATGAAGAAAAAATAATTAATAGAGATATAAGAACAGTTGAGTATATAATCAGGAAATTACCTACCGAGTATGAGATATTTATAGTAAACGATTCTTCAAAAGATAAAACCAAAATAATTGCTCAAAAGATCGAACAGACTAATAGAAAAGTTAAGCTACTCAATTACGAGAGAGGACCTACAAGAAGAGAAAATCTTGCTCAATCTTTCAAATGGGCGAACGGAGATATAATTGTTTTCGTTGATGTAGATTTAATCACCAGCCTACGCTTTTTGCCAGATTTAATAGACCAAATAATCTTGGGTTACGATATTGTAATAGGAAGCCGGTATGTCTCTGGATCTAAAATAAAAAGAAAACCCTTTAGGTTAATTATAAGCCTTATATATAATGCGTGTATTAAATTTTTATTTAGAACACATACACATGATCATCTGTGTGGCTTCAAGGCGTTTAAAAAAGATGTCATATTGAAATTGGTAGATGAGATGGGCTACGATAAGTCTTTAACAAGAGGGATATTTTGGGATACCGAGATGTTAATAAGAGCCCGTAGACATGGCTATAAGATAAAAGAGATACCAATATGGTGGAGTGAAAGGGAAAAAAGTGCGTTATATTTTAAAAGAGAGTTAAAAACCATAAGTTATATCTTTAAGTTTATGATAAAATTGAGCAAAGAAAAAAATGGAAAGAGTTAAAACTTTAATTAAGAAAAAATATAAAATTGTAGCATGCCTTTCAATGGATTAGGTTGCCTTTTGTAGAATTTTAAATTGTTATCTATAAAAGGGATAACCGCTGGTAACCGGCCAGCCCTTTATTTTTTAGAGCTATCGCCTCTTCTAAAATAAGTCTGTTGACAAACCGTCGGTTTTATGGTAATTTTAGTTAAAATTAACATAAATGAGGAGGTTTAATTTGAGACTATTAGAGGTCTTGATAGGTCTTTTTTTTCTCATTATCAGTTTGGGTTATCTCTACCGGCCAACAATTATAATAAGGTTTAACGATTGGGGCCGAAAGTATCTGTTTAACGATCAACTATTGATAACCCACCGTAAGAAGATAGGGGTGGTTCTTTTAATCATTTCCATCATTTTTCTCTATGGTGGACTTGTAAGGAAATAATATTTTAATGTTTAAGTAAAAAGGATTCAATGTGGACTATTCAAAAATAGGCGAGGAGATAATCGAACGAGTTTGCCGTTCAAAGGGAGAAGAAGCTGAAGTTTATATAAAGACATTTCGGGCAATCGATATTGATGTTTCCGAGCAGAAACTGGAAAATTTCAATACCCCTTATAGTTCTGGAATTGGTTTAAGAATATTTTCTCAAAATAGGATGGGTTTTGCTTATACTACTGGTTTTGACCGGGAGAGTATTGAGAGGTTAATTCAACAGGCTAAGAATAATGCCTTAAACGCTACTCCCGATGAGTGCAATTGCTTGTCCCAAGTCAGCAGGCAAAAAAAGTCGAACAGGTTTTTATATGAAGATTTATATGACCAAGAGTTGACTAAAATTCCCGTGGAAATAAAAATCGACAAAATTAGAGAGATGGAAAAGAAAGCTCTTGCTTACGATGAGAGGGTAAAAAGAGTACTTAGGACATCCTATAGTGATAGCCAGCAGGAAATATTTATCTTCAATTCGAAAGGACTGAAAGCAGGTTATAGAGGTACCCACTGTTCTTGTGGCCTGATTGCTGTGGCTGAGGCTAAAATGTTTCTGAGGGAGGGAAGTAAAGAGATTCAGCTTGGCTCCGATTTTGCTGAGAAGAGGAAGTTTGAAGAGCTCCATTTCAAGGAGCTTGCTGAAAATGCAGCCCGTCGGGCTGTCTCTCTTTTGGGAGCAAAGAGGCTAAAAACTCAGAGGGCATCTATCGTTTTAGAACCGCTGGTGGTCTCCAGTTTTCTCAGGTTTATCGCCAGAGGTCTTGGCGCCGACTCTGTACAGAAGAAAAAGTCTCCATTTGCAAAAAAGAGAGGAAAGAAGATTGCCAATAAGATTGTCAATATTATTGATGATGGCACCTTGAGAGGAGGAGTAGCTACCTTTCCCTTCGATGACGAAGGTATACCGAAAAGAAGGACAGTTCTGGTTAAGGATGGCATACTTTCTACCTTTCTTTACGATTCCTATACTGCGAGGAAGGACAGAGTCGCCTCAACCGGCAATGCTTTCAGGAGCTCTTTTAAGGCTCTGCCCTCTGTGGGGTTCACTAACTTCTTTCTGGAGAAAGGAAGGACCAAAAGAGAAGAATTGATTGCCAGTATAGATAAGGGGCTCTATGTAATGGAAACTATGGGAATGCACACAGCAGATCCTGTCTCTGGAGACTTTTCCGTGGGAGTTAGTGGATTATGGATAGAGAGAGGAAAATTTTCCTTTCCTGTCCACGGAGTCACCATAGCAGGTAATGTTCTCGACCTTTTGAATTCTATCGATGCCGTTGGCGATGACTTAAAATTTTATGGAAGTTTAGGTTCTCCTGCTATAAGAATCTCCAATTTCCTTATTAGTGGTGAGTAGATGAAACCATCTGGTTCTACAAAAATTGTGAGATTGATTGGCTATCCGGTAGAGCATTCGAAAAGCCCACTTATGCACAATGCTGCTTTCCAATCTCTGGGGCTCGATTTTGTATATCTTCTCTTTTCGGTAAAGCCCTCTCATTTGAAGGAAGCAATAATGGGTTTAAAAGCATCGAATGTCGTGGGGGCGAATGTAACTATCCCCTATAAAGAAGAGGTTATGAAATACCTGGATGAAATCACTCCTGAAGCTAAATTCATTGGTGCTGTAAACACGATTCATAACCGGGAAGGGAAACTTATAGGTTATAATACCGATGGTCAGGGTTTCATCACATCTTTACTCACTGATGGCAAAGTAAAACTCGAAGGTCAGAAGGTTTTTCTGATCGGCGCAGGAGGGGCAGGAAAAGCAGTAGCTGTAAAATTGGCTGAGAGGGGAGTAGAGAGACTGGTTATTACCGATAAAATAGTGAAAAGAACAGAAACTCTGGTAGGGAAACTTCGAGAAAACATTCCCGATTGTCCAGTCTATGCCCTCTTTCCCGATGACAAGGAATTTGCAAAAACCCTCTTGGGAAGCACCCTTCTCGTCAATGCCACGTCAATGGGCATGAAGAAAGGAGATCCCTGTGTGGTTGACCCTGGGTATCTCCATAAAGACCTTTTTATTTATGATGTGGTTTATAATAGAGAAACTCCATTAATTGAAGCAGCAAAAAAAAGAGGATTAAAAGCTCTGGGCGGAATAGGAATGTTGATACATCAAGGAGCAGCCTCATTTGAAATTTGGACAGGTCAGAAGGCACCTATAGAAGTAATGAGAAATAAAATTCTTGAAGAGCTTTTAAGGCAATGCTAAAAGTAAAATGTTATTCTGATTATAAAGCTAACCAAAGACCTATCAGTTTTACCATTAGCAACAGAGAATTTCTCATCAAGGAAATAATCGATCAATGGTATAGCCCGGGTTGTCTCTATTTCAAAGTAAGAGACAACGACAACCACATTTATATTTTAAAATATGATCAGAACCGGGACTTATGGGAGCTCGAATTCTTTAAGAAAGGAGAGGAATAGAAACTTTCAATGGAGGGCGCTTATGTTCCGTTATGTTACCTCTGGTGAGTCTCATGGGAAATGTTTGCATGCGATACTTGAAGGTATACCTTCAGGGTTAAAATTGAGCGAGGAAGAGATTAATAGAGAACTTGTCCGACGACAGAGAGGTTTCGGCCGGGGCGAGAGAATGCAGAAGATTGAGAAAGATAGAGTGGAAATTACTTCTGGTTTACGTTGGGGAGAAACTATCGGTAGCCCCATTACTATGACCATAATTAACAAAGACTGGGAAAACTGGAAAAAATTGATGTCTATTTATGCCTCAGATAAAAAAATGGAAGGGAGAATGGTTCGTCCCCGACCAGGTCATGCCGACCTGGCTGGTGCCCTGAAGTATGGCCGTGAGGATTTAAGAGATATCCTGGAGAGGGCCTCTGCTCGGGAAACTGCTGCCAGGGTAGCAGTGGGAGCTGTGTGCAAAAGGCTCTTGGCCGAGTTTGCCATCAAAGTGGTGAGTATGACTGAAGAAATTGGTGGTATCCAGGCCGGAATTTCAAAATTAAGTCCAGAACAGATAGAAAAAACGAGTGAGTCATCTCCAGTTCGCTGTCCGGATAAGGGCGCAGAAAAAAAGATGGTAGAAGCAATTAAAAAAGCAGAGAAATCAGGAGATACCCTGGGCGGAGTGTTCACCGTGTTAGTTATTAATCCTCCACTAGGGCTGGGGAGCCATACGCAGTGGGATTTAAGGCTTGATGGCAGGCTGGCTCAGGCATTGATGTCCATTCCCGCAGTGAAGGGAGTGGAAATTGGTGAAGGATTTGTCATTGCCAGAAAGCCTGGCTCTAAGGTACACGATGAGATTTTCTATGAAGCAGGTAAGGGTTACTACCGAAAGACTAATAATTCTGGTGGAATTGAGGGCGGAATAAGTAATGGAGAAAATATTATCACCCGGGTAGCAATGAAGCCACTGTCTTCATTGAAGAAACCCCTCAAATCGGTAGATATGATTACAAAGAAAGAGGTTCCCGCTGAGGTCGTCAGAGCCGATATCTGCGCTGTTCCTTCAGCCGGCGTAATTGGAGAGGCAGTAGTCGCTTTGGAGATAGTCCGGGCAATGAGAGAGAAGTTTGGCGGCGATTCTCTCAAAGAGATGAAATCGAACTTCGAGCGTTATATAGAAGAGCTTAAAAATCGTTAATCTTTTAAACTAAAATGGCTTACAGATATTATCATCGACCCTTGTTCTCCCGTCAATGGGGTGGGGCGATAAAATGGCTAATAATCGCCAATGTTTTTGTTTATCTAATCAACTGGTTTGCAGGAAGAAATTTTTTGTACACTTTTGGTTTAGTTCCTTACCAGGTGGTGAAGAGTTTATGGCTCTGGCAAATATTCACCCACATGTTTCTTCACGGGGGGCTATTCCACCTGTTTATAAATCTATTTGTCCTGTGGATGTTTGGAAAACCGATAGAGAGAGAATGGGGAACTAAATCCTTCCTTAAGTACTATTTTACCTGTGGTTTAGGAGCTGGCTTTTTTATCTTCATCACTTCACTAAATTCCAGAATCCCTGTTGTAGGAGCTTCAGGGGCAATCTACGGAATTCTAGTCGCATTTGCAATGCTATATCCCGATTCTATAATCTATCTATACTTCCTCTTTCCTATCAAAGCAAAACATTTTGTTATTCTGATTGGAGCTGTTGCCTTGTTGGCTGGGATTTCAAGGGGGAGGTCTAACATTGCCCATTTTGGTCATCTCGGCGGTTTATTAGTAGGTTATGTATATTTAAAGTTCCCTCTCTGGAAACATCGTTTTCATCCAGAAAGACTACTTACATTCTTACGGCTGCCAAAAATCAGTTTAAAAAGAAAGAAAAAATACGAAACTAAATCTTACAAAATTGAAGAGAGAATTAATCAAATTCTTGACAAGATTCTGCTACACGGTGTTGATAGTTTAACCACAGAAGAGAGAAAAATTATGGATGAATACTCACGCAGGGAAAAGCACTAAGTTAGAAGAAGAGAAGAAAAAGGGACAGGTACTTTTTGTGTCCCTTTTTTTGTGGAGGAGGGGGTGGAGAAAAGTTTCCAGTCGTTCTGTAAATTTGCCAAAAAAATGGGAGCGATTAGTGCCAAAGTAATTTCCGTTGACACTGTTGTCACTGCTCCCTGGGTGAGGCTGAAATGCCAGTATGGCTGCGATGCCTATGGAGAATATTTGACCTGCCCTCCGTATTCGCCCACGCCAGAAAAGACACGGGAAGTATTGAAGCACTATAGAAAAGCCATCTTAGTCCATGGAGATGGTTATACAGATATTAGCAAAATAGTGGCCAAGCTTGAAAGAAAAGCATTTCTCTCAGGTTATCATAAGGCATATGGCATGGGGGCAGGGCCGTGCGACCTCTGTAATACATGCAATGTTAATAAACTCTGCAAAAAACCGTATGAAGCAAGACCTTCAATGGAAGCATCGGGAATAGATGTTTTCAAGACTGCCAGAAACAATAAATTTAAGATAGAAGTGCTCAAAAGTCCGGATTGCAAAGGAAACTATTTTGGACTTGTTTTGATACTTTAAAAAGTTCTGAAATTTTTTTTCATTGCTGTGGTTCTGGATTGGAGAAAAAGGGGGCATAGATTTCAAACATTCCAAAATTAGCTTTGATTGGAGTCTTAGTGCTCTTTTCTAATTTAGGATACGCTTTTGAGCCCACCTTCAGGGGATTCTTTGAGGCGGGCAACACTGACACGGTAGAAGCCATTGAGGGAACAAGCATCTTAGACTATGGTTATGCTAAGTATTATTTAAGATACAAGTACCCAATCAAAAAACCACTCAACCTGACTCTTGTATACAACTCCTACATCAAGAAATATGAGGATGAAAAGGAACTAAATAACAATACAATATCGGTTAAAAGTTACTGGGACTACTCTCTTTTTGTAAGAAAGGATTCCAGCCTAAAATTCGATGTCGATTTAGGCTGGCGGGAGAAGAGATACAAAGAAAAAGACGTATATACTAATAGTCAATGGTTGTTAAAACTAAAGTCTACTTACAAGATAGGAGATTTATGGAGTCTCTCCGGAGAGCTGGGTTATAAAGACTATGACTATTTCCTGAGCGAAGGTAAAGACAGAAAGGAATTCTCCGAAAGAGTGGAGGGGAAGAGATATTTCTCCAATAAGAGGCTTCAGTTTCTCGCTCTTGTCAATTTCCGCCAGACAGATTTCGATTCTAAACCAGATACAAATCAATTTATCTATAGGCTGGGAGTTAAGGTGAGACCGGAACTTAACTTCTTATCAGAAATGGCAGGAAGGATAGAAGAAGGGAAGAAGTATACGGATGAGGATATAGAAGAAGAACAGGAAGGCGACTATTATTTTAGATACCGCAGGTGGTGGCTGAAGACAGAGCATTCTCTCTTGGAAAGAATGTATACAGTTCTAAAATATACCGATTATAATAAAAATTATACAACCGCTGATTATGACTACAGCTGGTATGAAATAGAGAATCGGTGGAGGTATATATTCTTAAAAAATCCTGTGAAGAGGTTATCTCTTATCTTCAGTTATCTCCATAGAGAAACAGACTATTCCCAAAGGAAGATTTCAAGCTATGATAAAGATTCAGTAGAAATGCAAACCCAATATTCCTGGAGGAATAACTGGAAGGCTTTGCTAAAGTTCGGCATAGGTATTTATGATTGGGTA
>WJOT01000081.1 GCA_009619095.1 Clostridia bacterium | reverse complement strand
CTTATCTATAATCTTTACCTGTCGCCTTCTTAATGCCATAGCCAATTCCCAGAAGAAAAACTCCTCGAATATAAGTCTTCTCCGGGCATTCTCTCCCTTCTCCCGGGTGGAGGGAAAGTGTATATTATATACAGCTTGTTGATAAGGCATCAGGTTATATTCTCTGAGGATAGTTTCGGACAGAGTTTCTCTTAAATAGGAAAGGTATGAATCGAGCGCTCTCTTAATCAGCGTCCTTAAGAAACGTGAATTTAACTTTGAGGCAACTTGATATATGGGAACAATTCTCTTAGTGTGAATTAAGTCGTCTGCTTCTCCTGTTAGTTTCTCGTAGATAAAATTGGTAATCTGTAAATCGCGAAAGATGCGTTCAAATTTACCGTGTAGAACAATTGAAGTGCCGGGAGGCAGGGAATCTTTCAAGTAGAGCTGGTTAAAGCAGACCATCGTTGCCTTGCCACTGCCGTCTTCAAGGAGAATTTTCAGAAGTGGCCTTCTTCCTCTGGTAGGTATAATCTGGTGCTCAGCAACCACTGCCAGAACAGTGGCTTCTTCTCCAGGGGTGATTTGTGCAAAGAGCTTCAAATGGGAGCGATCTTCATGGCGGAAGGGAAAATAAGTAATGAGGTCTCCTACTGTCTCAATGCCAATTTTCTTCAATATTCTTGCTCTTTCGGGGCCCACACCCTTTAAGAACTGAACCGACATATTCAAATCTTTCATGATAAAAGTAACTGCATCCCGATTTTTAATCCCGATTGAAAATCGGGATGAATCGGGACTTCAGGACTTCGTCCTTCGCAATGACACTTTAAGGCACAGATTCAATCTGTGCTAAATACTAAAATATTCTTGCAATTATTTTTATATTTTGCTAAACTAATTAAAATTTTACAGGAGGAGACAATTGCCTAAGAAATGTGTAATCTGCGGTAAATCTGTGCGTACCGGTTCCAACATCAGTCACTCCCATCACAAAACAAGACGGAAATTTAAACCCAATTTGCAAAAAGTGAACATAATTCTAAATGGAAGAAAAAAGAAAGCCTACGTATGTACCCAATGCATTACCGCAGGCAAAGTCGCAAAATCCGCTTGAAGTCATTACCAAATCAAAAAGGTAGACTCAAAGAACAAAGATAACTATAAACAGAAGACCCGATACCATCGAGATAATATTTCTTAAGGGAAAAATCTAAAATATACATATCTTCGATAAAACCAAGCCCCCAGGTATAACTCACTTTCCTCTTTTCACTAAAATTCTCACCAAACATTCCTAGGCGGAGAGAAATATTGCGAGGAAGAACATACTCCAGACCCAAGTGGTAAACTGCCAGTGAGTTCCGACCACCATTCTTTCTTACATAGAATCTCTGCTCAAAATCGGAAGCAAAAGTCAAAAATTCTGCCAGGTTCATTCCTATCCCTACTCTAAGATTTAATGGCAAGCGGTCGGAACGGTAATCACTCCAGTAAATGTAAGCAGGACCATTCTCTAAGGAAATTCCCATCTTTAACAGTGGTGAATGAGTGTAAATTAGCCCCCAATCTAAACCCCACCCATTTCCCGAAGAGATGTTTGCGTGAGGTGAAGGGTCATCTTGAGCAATTCCCAGCGAGCCATGCAGATAGTTTATATTCATCCCGAAAGAAACTTCCGGACTATAGGGAATAGCAAAGGAAAGCGTGTATTTGTTAATGTTAATCTCTCGCTCGGAGTACAAGGCGCTATCTTCTTCTCTAAAATTGGATAACGGTCGCCAGCTTAACGCTCCCAGACTACTACAAAAAGACAAATAAGTGAACCGCTTACCCTGCAAGGGTTCTCTCTCTACAACATTCTTTCCTTTCGCTTTACTCCTTGCCAGGTCAAACATAAAAGTATATAGATTACTCTCTAAGAAAATCAGTCCCGCAGGATTCCAGTAAGGAGCATCGGCGTTGTTCACTAAAGCAACAAACGCCTCTCCCATTCCTCCCGGCTTGGCTCCTATAGGTATACCGTCGAAAGAATTATACAGAATGGGAGAAGACTCTTTAGCAAAACAGAAAATAGCTGAAAAGAATATCAAAGAAACAGTAACAAAAATTTTCACTATAATCTCCTTAAAGTTATTTCCTCTCTCCTCTGGGAGAGGACTGAGGTGAGGGGGATTTAACTATTTTCTCTATCGTTCCTCCTCCCAGAACCACATCTCCATCATAAAAGACTACTGCCTGACCAGGAGTAGCTGAGCGCACGGACTTTCTGAATCTGATTAACGCTTTGCCATCACCTATAGGAGATATTACTGCTTCCTCTCCCACGTGGTTGTATCTTATTTTAGCTACTACGTCAAGGTTCCTTTTTACTTCTTCCGGTGATATAAAGTGCAAATCCTTTGCAATAAGTTCCTCAGAAAATAGTTCCTGTTCAGGACCTACTACAATCTTGTTATACTCAGGGTCAATGGAAATTACGTAAAGAGGTCTTCCATAAGCTCCGATTCCTCTCCTTTGACCAACAGTATAACAAGCTACGCCCTGGTGCTTACCCATAACATTTCCCTTAACATCAACTATCTCTCCGGGAACAGAAGAAAAGTGGGAAGACAAAAATTTTCGGTAATCTCCATCTATAAAACAGATTTCTTGACTTGCTTCTTTATCAGCCACAGGTAAACCGAATTTCTTGGCAATCTTTCGCACCTCTTCCTTCCCGTAACCTCCCAAAACCATTAAAATTCGTGCCATCTGCTCTTGTGTGAAAGTATATAAGAAATAGGATTGTTCTCCGTTCCCTTTTACTCCTTTTTTCAAAAGATATCCTCGGGAGTTCTTTTCTATTCTGGCATAATGGCCTGTGGCTAAATATTGAGCCCCTAACTTTTCTGCTTTTTCCAATAGGAGCTTGAATTTTATATCCCGATTACAGAGAATACAGGGATTGGGAGTCCTGCCCTTTTGGTATTCCTGGCAGAAATGGTCGACAACCTTCTCCTGAAATTCCTTCTGGAAATTCAGGACATAAAAGGGGATTTTCAACTTGAGTGCTACACTCCGGGCATCATTGACCCCCTGTAAACTACAACAGCGATTCCGTCGGAAGGATGGATGATGAGTCTCCTCACAAAAAGGATAGAGGTACATAAATATCCCGATTACATCGTATCCTTCGTCTTTTAGTATTGCTGCTGTAGTCGAGGAATCAACTCCGCCAGACATTGCCACTACTACTCTTTTCATGATTCATTACTCTCTTAAAAATAGGATATATACGCTCCGATGAATCGGAGCTACTCCTTTTCTTATTAGTCGAATTCTACCTGGATGACCCCAAGGGGGCAGGCGGGTACACAGAGACCACAGAGGAGACACCTGTCCCGATCGAATTCCAATTTCCAGCTCTCTTTATTCATGGACAGCGCCTTAGGACTGCACACAGCTATACATGCCCCGCAGGAGGTACATTCCTGTTCATCCAGTTTTATATCCTTAGCCAGTGGCTGGACATCAACTTTTATATCTTCCAGATATCTCAGACCCTTGTTAATTCCTTCCTTGCCCCCTTCCAACTCCAGCACCATTTTTCCTTCCTCTTTAGGTGTGACCTGAGCGCGCAGGATATTTAGAACTAAATCGTAATCCTTAACCAGGCGGTAAATTATCGGTTGGTCAACTAATTCGGGAGGAAAAGTTAACACTATCCTCTTTTTTGCCATGTAAACCTCCTTAACAATCCAGACATTAATGTCTAACGTCTAATATCTAAAGGCTTAAATTTCTCATCCACCGGTAACCGCTGAATGGGCTCTTGTAAGAAGAACTTCCCTTTTTTAATCCACTCTTTCAGAACCTGAGCTATCTCCCTGGCTTTGTAAAGACTGGAGAGTGGTGCAGTAGGAACCCTCTTCTTTTTTATTTCAATTTCCCCGTTTCTTAACTCTTTATAACTTACTCTGCCCAGATTTGGTTTTTCTCTTCTGGGAACACTGTAATCAAGTATTGTAGTATATATCTCCTCATCGGAGATGGAGACAAAATGTGCCATTTCTTCATCGAGGAGAGGAATGGGTATCCCCACCCCTACAGTAAGGGTAACACCATACTTGTGGAAGATTGCTGCCCTTAGAAAATCGCGGCTCATCTCTTTCAAATTGCCTATCAGACACAGGGTTCCTGCAGGAGCCAGCGGTATTTTGGTTTTCTCATCCCTCTTCTGGCGGGGATTATGTTGTGTGCCTTCCCAGGCAATGTAACCCTGTGTTCCACCGAGAAATATCCTGGTCCCCACACCGATAGTGCGATATAAGGGGTCATTAATTAAAGGTGAGAGCTGTGAACAGTTACAATAATTTGCATTACCAAAGTTGGGCAAGAGAATACCCATATATGTATAGATTGTTCTATCCGATGAGTTAGTAGCTACTGAATAATTTTGATAAGCATTCCTGGGATTAAAAAGAATTGCCTGATTTATCGAGTCTAAGGTAATGTAAGAGTCGAATTCTTTTCTGGGATAACAATCCGTTCCATGCGAAGTAGCTCTAAGCCTCACCTTTTTGCCTGAAATCAAATCCTCAATCACATGTGCTCCGCCATATTCCATCCCTCTGGTTTCAGAAAGCTCAGTTGCTCCAATATAAGCATCAACTGCCGCCACCCCCGCATAAGCTAGAACATCATTCAGCCATACCTTCTGCATCTTTATTGGCGGATCGCTATGCCCAAAATTCAGTAAAGCTCCAGAGGAACACATTGGGCCAAAGGTAGCTGTGGTTACCACGTCTACTTCCTCAGCAACCTTTTTTTCTCCCTTTTCTTTTACAAGGTCGATAACCTCTTCAGCAGTTACCACCACTGCTTCACCATTTCTAATCTTTTCATTAATCTCTGCAAAAGTTTTAGGCATTCATTCCTCCTTATGTGAACCCCTCCCCTCCAGAGGGGCGGGGTGAATCCAGCCCCTACAAGAATCAGGGGCTCAGGGGTTGGATAAATCTTTTAATGGTTAATTTTCAGTCTGCCATTCCTGATGTCATCGATTAGCATCTCGTGTTTTTTGCAAAATTCGGGCTTGGCGAGCTGTGCATTTATTACCTCTTCCTGCCAGTGTGCGTTATAGAGTCTACATTTATTATCTTCACAAAAAGGCTCGCCCGATATGTAAAAAAATAGAGCCTGTATACAATAGCCTTTCATTACTTCAGTCAGCCGCGTGTCGTCGTAGTCTATAAACTTATCTTTAAATCTTTTCTTCAGGGTAATTGTATCAATTCCCCATTGCTTCTGTAAATAGAATTCCCTGGGTTTAGCTGGAGCTTCCACGATACCCGTAGTGGAAATAATGGTGGGAAACCCATACACGCTTACCCGGGCATGGTAACAACAGTTATGTTCATCCCAGGTTCCGAATAATTGGTCTGTAAAAATAATCGCCAGACAATGCCAACTGCGTTCTTCTTCTGTTATCAAGTCCTGATATAATGTCTGGAGCTTGAAGCCGTCATAAAGTATGCCCAAACTTTTATTCTCTGAATTTTGCAGTCTCCTTTTCTCGTATTCTACCTCAGCAGCGAGTGGATCAAAAGTAGAATGGTAACTACGAAGGTCTTTAATTTTACATCTGGCTATCTCCTCAGCCAACTCTCTCAGGGAGGAATCCTCCATTCCTTTTGTAACCTGACCAATAAAATCGCCTCTAACCTCAACCTTGGCACCACCCGAGTTCTCCTTAAGATACTGGGCTATCTCATTAATATTTAAAGCTTCAGTTTTGCTGCCATCATAAAGGAAAATTTTCATTTCTTCTTTATACCCAATTTTTCCAATACTACCTCTGCTCCTCTCTTTCCCGAAAGAAGCATTGCTCCAAAAGTAGGTCCCATGCGGGGAAGACCATAAGTAGTAGCCACAGCCATACCCACTACCACAAGGCCAGGATAGGCTTCCCCGGTGTGTTCCACTACCAGATTCTCTGACCTCTCTACCCACATTGCTCCCATACCCTTTATTTTTATTAGTCCTCTCTCTTCCAATTTTCTCACTGCCGAGGCATCGTGTCCAGTAGCATCGATTACCATTTTGGTTTCTAATGCCACGGGGTCAACGCAGGTAATCTCACGAGGTAAAGAGGATATAGGAGTCCAATTAATTACAGCACCATTCACTTTACCTCCCTCACGGAGCACGAGGTCGTCAAAAACAGTCATATTGGCAAACTTCACCCCACTGTCACAGGTAGCTCCAATAAGTTTGGAACAAGCATGAGGTCCATCTGCTACATAGAGCCCCTTGCTTACTTCCTTATACGGCACAGCCAGTTCTTCCAGGACTTTCTGTGCAGGTTCTCTCACTGTTATCTTATTCATTAAGTACCCGCCAATCCAGAAACCCCCACCAAGATAATTATTTCTCTCTACAATTAAAATTTTAAGTCCACGAGTGGCCAGTTCCTTCCCGGCCATTAATCCACTGGGCCCACCACCTATAATAAGACAATCGCTTTCCACATACTGGGAAAACTGTTTGGCAAACTCATCTACAATAGCTCGTGTAACCTCTTTTTCTCCCACTGGTGCAAATAGTTTCTTTACCATATTCTTCTCCTTTTTTGACTGAAAATATTGTCAAAAATCTTTGTTTTATTCCCTCTCCCCTTGTGGGAGAGGGTTAGGGTGAGGGGATAGCAAGAGTTTGTCCCTTATAACTTCTAAAACACCTTCTATATTTTTAAGAACATCATTATCCCAAAACCTTAGAACCTCAAACCCTTCCTCCCTTAACCACTTATCTCTTTTCCTATCTTTTGTATTTCCAATTGCATGTTGTCCGCCATCTACCTCTATTACAATCTTTCTTTTAAAATTAACGAAATCCGCTATATATCTTCCTATCGGTTGTTGCCGTCGGAATTTAAACCCTTCTAACTGATTTCTTCTTAAATATCTCCATAAATGTCTTTCTACCTTAGTAGAATTTTTTCTAAGATTCCTTCCAGTATTAACTAACTTCTTACCCAATTTCACCCCCACCTTTATCCGGGGGCATACACTCCCATTAAGGGGGAGGAATAAATTTATATATATCTCTTGAACCTACAAAAATATATTCCTTCCCCACTTATGAAAGATTTTTTCCTTTATTTTACAAGGCTTTTTTGATTGAATTCTATTTCTCTTTTTGATAGATGGGCGACATACTACGCAACTTTTCCACTATCCCGGGTAA
>WJOT01000006.1 GCA_009619095.1 Clostridia bacterium | reverse complement strand
GGCGATAAATGATGTCGTCTTCTTTGGATTATCAAATCCTGGTCAGTATGCACCTCTTCCTGCGAGTAGTTTTTATAAAGAGGAGTGGGGGGCCTATTATGCTGATTATGATGTAAAAAGAGCTAATATCCGTTTGGACGTAATGGGTCTAAAGTGGGATTCGGAGCATGTATATCGTCTAAGGCCTGACGGAGAAACATTGGAGATATTGCTTGAGTCGGGACACGGAAGTGAACAGGAAGCAACGATGGGGGAAATGTTGACGGAACAATGGAAGAAAATTGGAGTAAAATTAGCTGTCAGGACCGAAAAAGCTACTCATGAGCGAATAATTGGAGACGAATGTGAGCTTTTTACCACCGTTCCTAGAAGCAGAGGATGGGTGGATGTAGCAATAGCATCATTAGAACCGTACTTCTGGGGCCTTGGGGAAGGATGGAATAAATGGCTTACTACTGATGGAAAAGAAGGCGTAGAACCCCCAGCGGAATGGAAAGAGGTTAAAAAGTGGGTTGATGAGGTGACTAAACTTTGTCCCGGAACAGAAGAATGGATTAGTCTAAAGCAAAAAATATGGGACGTTAGAACAGAACAGCTTTGGATTATTGGGATAGTAGGGCAGGCCCCATTATTCCATTTGGTAAAGAATTACGTGAGAAATGTTGCCGAGGAGGGTCTGTTTGGTTGGTCTACTGCTATGGATATAGCTTATAGGCCGCAACAATGGTTTATAAAAAAGTAGAGAACTGAAAAAGTAGAGAATTGAAAAAGGGGATTTTGTCTGACCTTCAGGCAGAATCCCCTTCGTCAAAGGGGAACAAAAATGTTATTTTATGTTATACGACGATTGCTTTATATGATTATTATCTTATTTCTATTATCCGTTGTTGCCTTTATCATCATACAACTCCCTCCTGGTGATTATGTGAGTGCTTATGTAGCTGAAATGCAGAGCATGAGGGGTGAGAGATTGGCAGAAGAAGAAATTATTGCCTTAAGGAAAGTCTATGGTGTAGACCGGCCTATGTATGTCCAATACTCTAAATGGTTGTGGAAGTTGTCTCATGGAAATTTTGGGATGTCTCTACAATTGCAAAGACCGGTAATTGATTTAATAGCTGAACGATTACCTTTAACAGTGTTGATATGTATTCTTGCCACCATTTTCACCTACGCTGTGGGTATGCCCATAGGAATTTATTCAGCTATTCGTCAGTATTCTATCGGTGATTATTTTTCTACCGTCTTTGGTTTTATCGGCCTTGCTGTACCTAATTTCCTTTTAGCCCTTATATTAATGTTTCTTTTTTATAAATATTTTGGTTTCAGCATAGGCGGTCTTTTTTCTCTCCAGTATATGGACGCATCTTGGAGTGCGGGAAAATTTATAGATATGTTTAAACATCTTCCTATCCCCGTGATAGTTATTGGCACACCGGGTGCAGCTGCGCTTATTCGCACTATGCGGGGGTGTCTGTTGGATGAGCTTCGCAAGCAATATGTCATCACTGCTCGAGCTAAAGGACTTGAAGAAAGAACCCTTTTATTCAAATACCCGGTTAGAGTAGCCATTAACCCGATAATTAGTACCATAGGTTGGACACTTCCCTGGCTTATCTCTGGAGGAACCATCACTTCGATAGTGCTTGGCCTGCCTACTACGGGACCTTTACTTTTTGAGGCACTATTGAAGCAGGATATGGAATTAGCTGGAAGCATCCTTATGATTTTATCCTTTTTAACGGTAATAGGTACTTTTATTTCTGATATTCTTTTGGTTTTATTGGATCCTCGTATTCGATATGAGAAATCAGCAGTTTAGGAAGGTTTACAAGGCAATGAAGAATAACAAAAGAAAGATTAGCGCAGAAGAAAAACTTTATGTAGCTACACAGTGGCAGCTTATGCGGCGAAAATTTAAAAAACATAAGTTGGCTATACTGGGGGGAACTACATTAGTTATTTTTTATATTTTAGCTATATTTTGTGGGTTTTTTTCCCCTCAGGGTATATATAAACAGCATTCAGGATATATCTATGCTCCCCCCCAGAGAATCCACTTCTTTGATGAAGAAGGTTTTCATCTTCGCCCCTTTGTTTATGGGCTGGAGAGAAAAATTGATACAATAACTTTTCGTAAAATATATATTGAGGATAAAACCAGGAAACTTCCTATTTATTTTTTTGTTCGCGGTGATAAATATAAGCTCTGGAACCTATATTCGACCGATATTCATTTCTTTGGAGTAAAAGATGGACCAATATTTTTATTTGGGGCGGATAAATTAGGGCGGGATTTATTTTCTCGTAATCTTCATGCTGCCCGTATTTCTTTATCTATAGGGTTAGTAGGAGTAGCCATTAGTTTTATATTGGGATGTATAATAGGAGGAATATCTGGATATTTTGGAGGAATGGCTGATATGGTTACCCAGAGAGTTATAGAATTTTTAATTTGTATACCCACCATTCCCCTCTGGATGTCTCTAAGTGCAGCTCTGCCAAAGAAGTGGCCACCAACTAAAATTTATTTTGGTATTGTCATTATCCTTTCCATTGTAGGCTGGTGTGGATTAGCGAGAGTGGTAAGGGGAAAGCTCTTAGAACTAAGGGAGGAAGATTTTGTCATGGCGGCTAAGATTTGTGGAGCAACCTCGGGAAGGATAATCACCAGACATCTTCTCCCTGCATTCTTAAGCTATCTTATAGTGAATGTGACCTTAGCTATACCAAATATGATCTTAGGGGAGACCTCTTTGAGTTTTCTTGGTTTAGGGATGCGCGCTCCGGCAGTTAGTTGGGGGGTTCTATTACAAGATGCACAAAATGTGCGTACACTTGCCCTCCACCCCTGGCTTTTAATTCCAGGATTATGTGTCATCATTACCATTTTAGCCTTTAATTTCTTAGGAGATGGCCTCCGTGACGCAGCTGATCCATATAAGTTATAAATAAAGTTTTAAGGAAGGAAAAGTGTATTGTGGATTTCGAGAATAAGACAATCTTAAATAATAAAAATATCACTTTATTACAGGTAAAAAATCTCAAGGTTTACTTTTATTTAGAGGAGGGAATCCTAAAGGCGGTGGATGATGTAAGCTTTGATATTGGGAGAAAAAAGGTCTTGGGTATAGTAGGGGAGTCTGGTTGCGGAAAGAGCGTCACTGCCCAGTCAATTCTCCGAATAGTCCCTCATCCGGGAAGGACGGTGGAGGGGGAAATCCTTCTTCATCAGAATGGTAATCTCGTTGATCTTGCCAGATTAAACCCCTCTGGGAGGGAGATAAGAGCCATCAGGGGAAAGGAGATAGCCATGATCTTTCAAGAACCAATGACCTCGCTTTCCCCGATTCACACTATAGGGAATCAGATTATGGAGGCAGTTCTTCTTCACCGGGATATAAGCCAGAGTGAGGCAAGGGAGCTTACATTGGAAATGCTTTACAAGGTTGGTATCTCCAATCCTCACCAGAGGATAGATGAATATTCCTATCAGCTCTCCGGAGGTCTTCGCCAGAGGGCGATGATCGCCATGGCTCTATCCTGTAATCCTTCTCTCCTGATCGCTGACGAACCGACCACTGCCTTAGATGTTACAGTTCAGGCTCAGATTCTGGAGTTAATGAAGGAACTGCAGAGGGAATTTGGTATGTCAATTATATACATTACCCATAACTTAGGGGTTATTGCCGAGATATCTGATGAGGTATTAGTGATGTACTTAGGTAAGGCGATAGAACATGCAAATATCGATGAGATCTTTCATAATCCCCTTCACCCTTATACAATAGGACTTCTAAAGTCTATCCCTAAAGTGGGTAAAAAGGCCAGGACAAGACTTGAGGCTATCAAAGGGATAGTCCCCCCTCCCTTAGATCTTCCCAGGGGATGTAGGTTTTACCAGCGGTGTCGAGAGGCAAAGGAAGGGATATGCAACGTGGATAACCCTTCCTTAATCGAGGTAACAAAGGGTCACCGGGTAAGTTGTTTTTTATATAAATAAAAGAAAAAAACGAGGATAAATATGATAAAGAAAAGCGGAATGCCTCTTTTGGAAGTAAAGAACTTAAAAAAATATTTTCCTGTCGAGAAGGGATTTTGGAGAAAGACAGTTGGATATGTTAAGGCGGTAGATAAGGTCAACCTCTACATCAACGAGGGAGAGACCTTAGGAGTGGTAGGAGAATCAGGCTGCGGAAAGACAACCCTGGGAAGATGCATCCTGAGAGCCATCGAGCCAACCGAAGGGAGTATCCTCTTTCGGTTGAATGGTGACATGATTGACATTACCAAACTTGACAGGGAATCCTTAAGAGCTACGAGAAGGTATACCCAGATGATCTTTCAAGACCCTTACTCCTCGCTTGATTCAAGGATGACCGTCCTGGACATCGTAGGTGAGCCACTTTTGGTCAATAACCTTGCCACAGGAAGAAAGATGGAGGAGAGAGTAAAAGACCTGGTCAAGGTAGTGGGTTTAAACGTAAAGCATCTAAAGCGCTATCCCCATGCCTTTAGCGGTGGACAGAGGCAGAGGATTGGGATTGCCCGGGCACTGGCTTCTAATCCAAAGTTCATCGTCGCCGATGAGCCGGTCTCAGCTCTGGATGTATCGGTCCAGGCCCAGACATTAAACCTTCTTCAGGATCTACAGGTCGAGTTTAAATTAACCTATCTTTTTATCTCCCATGACTTAAGTGTAATTGAGCATATTTCAGATAGGGTAGCCATTATGTATGTGGGGAAGGTAGTGGAGTTGGCCAAGACAGAGGAATTTTTCCTCAATCCCCTTCACCCTTATTCGGAGGCACTTTTATCTGCTTTACCCAAGCCAGATCCTCGCCTGAGGATGAAGAGGATCATCTTATCCGGTGAGGTGGCTAATCCGGTCAATCCTCCCTCAGGCTGTTACTTTCATCCAAGGTGTAAATACGCCGAAGAGATATGCAAGAAAGAAGAGCCCGGATGGAAGGAAGTTAACCCTGACCATTTTGTCGCCTGTCACTTTGCTAAAGAGCTAAGTCTTAAGGGAGTTATTTAAAGATATGTTAAAGATTTCTCTTATATTTTTGGTCTTTATCGCCTTCTTTGTCTTAACCCTAAAAGTTGTTATTATACAAATGGGAAGACTTACCGATAAGTATATAGGTGAAAAACACCGAGCGATTGAGGAAATTGTTAATACGGGAAAAGTACCTAAAGCCTGGATGGGCAAATTAGAGAAAAGAATTTCCTCGGTGAGTAAAACTCAAGGGCGATCAGAGAAAGTACTCAAAATGAAAATGCAAGCAAAGACCAGTATCTTAAAGAAAATTGACCATTTAATAAATTACTCCAAGAAATCCCCTTTTGTTCAAGATAAAGAAACAAAGGAGATTTTATTGAATAAACTTCTGGAAGCCCGAAGGCTCTGGGAAGAAAAAGATTGGGAGGAGATCATAGCTTCTCCAGAGTAAAAAGGAAACCATTTAATCGCTGTGCTGCCTTCACAGTGGATAAGGAGAAAAATTATGCTCAAACCTTATGGTGTACCCATTGAAAGACTAAATGGAGGGAAACCTATTGTTGCCCCAAAGAATAACTGGTGGGAGAATAAAGCAACTACTAATGCTGCAGCTTTTTATCTGGAAAGGTCTGCAACTAACGATCCAATTATTAAGAAATTGATTTCTGTGGAAAATCTTGATAACTCAAGATTGGAGAATGGGGTTGTAGCGGTACATTACCGTGCTCTTTCTAAAAAAGCTCCAGGTAAGCAACACTCTCGGTCCTACGTAGGGGTGGCTTTGTTTACCCCCGAAGTTGAATTGCTCAAAAGATATCCGGAGCCCCTCATATTACCCTCAGAAAATTCCAAAGGATACGATTATCTCGGCGTTGAGGACGTAAGAATAACCAGGATTGGTGCTACCTTTTATGCGTTGTATTGCGGATTTGACGGGAAAAATATGAGGGTTTGTATGGCAATTTCCAAAGATTTGATTAACTGGAAGAAGTTAGGATTAGTTAGAGGAGATATTAATTCTTCAAACAACAAAGACGCCGTTCTCTTTCCGGAAAAAATAGATGGTCATTATTTTATGATGCATCGTCCAATGGTTGGTAATGTCTCGGATTTTAGTATACATCTGGCGATGAGTAATTCCCCGATAGGGGTATGGGAGGATTGTGGAATGGTTCTTCATTCCTTTGAAAATCCGGCATGTAAAGATTCTTGGGTCGGTGCGGGGTCTGTTCCTATCCCACTGGGAGATAAAAAATTTTTGGTGCTTTATCATACTGGGAATTATCTTAAACCTGGCAAAAGGGAGTATGATATGGATGCTGCCATCTTTAATTTCCAAAACTTCTCAGCGGATAATCCTGCAGGAATTGTCGAAAAACGCCTGGAACATCTAATGGTACCTGAAACGGATTGGGAGAAAAATAGTGAAATTTCTATAGATATTGTCTTCCCTGAGGGTTCCTATGAATATCACGGTGAAATATATATCATTTATGGAGCGGGAGATAGATATGTTTCTGCGGCAAAGGTGAACAAGAAGACTCTGTTAGAATACCTTGAAAAAAGTGACAATTCAAATCCTTTTGTCAAAAGCCTTTAATTTCTGAAAGGGTACATTCGATGAATGCACAGTGTTTAAAAACCATTAACAGAGTCGAGCTGATACCAAACATTCCCTCGCCTTTCCGAATGAGGGATTGGAAAGGTAAGTCAGAAGAAGACTACAAAGTAATAGGTATATCTTTTTAATATCAAAGATTTTTAATTATAGCAAAGGAGGTAAAGTAGCTGATGATATCTTTAGATGGGAAATGGCAGATAAACGATGATGAAGGTGAATTTACCTTTACCGGGAATGTGCCCGGGACTGTACAGGGAGGCCTTATCCTACAAAAATTAGTTCCGCATCCATATATAGGTTTAAATGAAAAAAATATACAAGACCTTGAAAATAAGTCTTGGAACTATATTAAAGAATTCGAGTTAGATAATTTACCAGCAGAGGAGAATGTGGAGTTGGTCTTCGAAGGCATAGATACCCTTTCGGATATCTATCTTAACGGTAGATATCTCGGAAACACAGATAATATGTTTTTAGAATATAGATTCGATATCAAAGATATCCTTAAAAAGGGTAAAAATATATTGAAGGTGAGTATAAAGTCCCCTGTAAAAGAACCCAGGATCCTGGAGCGTACATATGGTAAGATTGGCTCTACAGATGAAGAATCTGCGAGATCGTATATTAGAAAGGCACAATATTCATACGGTTGGGATTGGGGGGCACGTGTGGCAACTTCCGGTATCTGGCGGTCTGTTTATATAGAATCCTATAAGAAAGCGAGATTAACAGGATGCACAGCATATCTGGAAAAAGTATGTGACAAAGAAGGGAAGATAAGGCTATCAGGATATGTAACATCTACTGTTGATCTTGATAATCTGGAGAACTATAAAGTAGAAGTGAAGGTAAACGATAAAACTCTTTTGAAACTGCCAATAGAATATAGCCCAATCGGAATTCAATTTAATGGAACTTTTGCTTTAAAGGATATTCAGCTGTGGTTTCCTAATGGTCTGGGAGAGCAATACTTATATAGTTTTGAATTTAAGCTAAAATATAAAGATATTGAGGTTTACAGTGAAGAGAAGAAGATAGGCCTGAGAATTATAGAGTTGATAAGAAAAAAAGACATCGAAGGTGAAAGCTTCATATTCGCCGTTAATGGTAAACGCATATTTGCAAAGGGTGCGAATTGGATACCGGCTGATAACATTT
>WJOT01000038.1 GCA_009619095.1 Clostridia bacterium | reverse complement strand
CTTTTTTTATTAGTTGATTAATTGTAGGCATTTTAATCCCGCGTTTCGCCCCCCTTTTCATCTCAAAGATCGTTTTTTCTGACCTTCCCCCCCCGATTCTATCGGGGTTTCAATCTCATAAAGCCTTCCTTCCGGAAGGAATCCAGCTCAAGCTTTCAGCATTAGGTTTCCAACTCTTTCTGATAGTGAGCCATTCCTGTCCCTGCAGGAATTAATCTTCCTATTATGACATTTTCCTTCAATCCTTGCAAATTATCACTCTCGCCAGAGAGAGCAGCATTTGTCAAAACCCGCGTGGTCTCCTGAAAACTGGCAGCAGAGATAAAGCTCTCACTGGAGAGAGCAGCCTTAGTTATACCTAAAAGAACTGGGCGGTACTGAATGGGCTTTTTACGCTTAGACTTAATCTTCTTATTTTCTTCTATAACTCTCGTTTTCTTAACTGTCTCTCCCATAAGAAAGCTGCTATCCCCACTATCTTCGATGCGAACGTTGGACAGCATTTGCCGTACAATAGCTTCAATGTGTTTATCGTTAATTCTCACTCCCTGCAACCGATACACTTCTTGTATCTCATTAACTAAATATTCTTGTACCTCTTTATCTCCTTTTACCCTGAGAATGTCACGGGGGTTGATGGGGCCGTCGGTTAAAGGAGCCGCCTCCGCTACTCTGTCTCCTTCGTAAACAACCAGATGGCAGTCTGGTGGTATGGGATACTCCTTGGGTTCTCCTATATCAGGGATAACCGTTACTTTAAATGCTCCCTTCTTAGTAGTCCCTAGCTCTACTACGCCACTAATTTCAGAAATAACTGCACTGTTCTTGGGGTTTCTGGCTTCGAATAGATCGGAGATTCTTGGCAATCCACCAGTAATATCACGCGGCTTATAATCGACCTGGGGAATCTTGCATAAAACATCTCCTTGAGAAACTTCCACTCCGTTTTCCACCACAATGTGCGTATCCACAGGTAAAAGGTAAGACCCCAATTTTTTTCGACTCTTATCAACTACTTCTATGCGGGGTCTGAGTTTCTCCGAACGGTAGGGAATAATTACCCTTTCCTTTAAACCTGTATTTCGATTTATCTCCTCATGCAGGCTTACGCCATCAATAATATCTTCCAATCTAACCTTGCCGGGAACTTCAGAAATAATCGGCATGGAATAAGGATCCCATTCCACCAGGAGTTCCCCTTTTTTAACTTTCTTATTCTCTTTAACTTTCAACCGCGCACCGTAAGGAACCAATTGATATTGTTCTTTACTTTGCCTCTTTGAAGATTTAACACTTATCTCACCATTACGACTAACCACGATCAGTTGTTCCTGTTTATTCTTTATTGTACGGATATTATGATATTTAATTACTCCATCATCTTTAGCTACGATCGAGGACTTCTTCACCGGTCCTGTAGCAGTCCCTCCGATATGAAAGGTTCTAAGAGTAAGCTGCGTCCCGGGTTCGCCAATAGATTGTGCTGCCACGACCCCCACAGCTAAGCCAACTTCAGCCAGCTTTCCTGTAGTCAAATCTATACCGTAGCACTTGGAGCAAATGCCTCTCGTAGTCTCACAGGTTAAAACTGAACGGATTCTAATCCGTTCAATATCAGATTCCTGGATCTTCTTCGCTATCTCGGGAGCGATTATTTCTCCTGTTTCTACAATGACCTCATCAGTTAAAGGATGGGCGACCCTATCAATGCTTATACGCCCTGCAATCCGCTCACTTAAAGATTCAATACTTTCATCACCTTCTTTTAATTCACTCACGCGCACACCATTCATTGTGCCACAATCTTCCTCATTAATTACAACATTATGGGCAACATCGACGAGTCTCCTGGTAAGGTATCCAGCATCCGCGGTTTTCAAGGCTGTATCGGCTAAGCCCTTGCGTCCCCCGTGTGTGGATATGAAGTATTCCAGAACCGTCAGTCCTTCCCTAAAGTTAGATTCAATGGGAGATTCTATAATTTCTCCCACTTTACCAGTAATTCTCTTTTCCGGCCTGGCCATTAACCCGCGCATACCGGCAAGTTGTCTAATCTGCTGAACAGAGCCCCTTGCTCCAGATTCAGCCATAAGGTATATGGAATTAAACTTAGGGGTCCCTTCCTTAGCCACCTCCAGCCCCTGGTTTTTTAACTCCATAAACATAGTATCCGCTATTTTATTGGTCACGCTGGTCCAGATATCGATAATATTATTATACCTCTCCGCCTCAGTAATTAAACCCTGCCTATAATTTGATTCAATCTTCTTTACCTGAGATCTGGCTGATTCCAATAACTGTTCCTTTATCCGAGGAGTTTTCATATCATCGATGGAGATGGTAATTCCAGATTTGGTAACATATCTAAAACCTAATGCTTTTATTTCATCGAGCAAAGCCAATGTCCTGTAATTGCCCAGTTGGTGGAAACACCTCTGAATTAAATCTGCCAAGATTTTCTTATCAATTACTGTATTGACAAAGCGAAGTTTCTCGGGGAGAACCTGGTTGAATAGAATTCTGCCCACAGTTGTATAGTCTCTCCACCTATCAGGGTTAATGAAGTCTTCTTTTTCCCAATCGTCCCGTTCTCTAATTTTAGTAATTCCTCTCACTTTTATCCGGGCGTGAAGGTCGACTTCACCCTCCTCATGGGCTACGGCAACTTCATCTACACTGGCAAAGATGAATCCCTCTCCTTTTACTCCTTTCTTCTCTTTAGTCAAATAACAGCACCCTAAAACTATGTCCTGTGTTGGCGTTACAATCGATTGTCCATTGGCTGGAGAAAGGATATTATTTGCTGCCGACATGAGCACCTTTGCTTCCATGCAAGCTTCAGCAGATAAGGGCACGTGCACTGCCATTTGGTCACCGTCAAAATCTGCATTGAATGCTGCGCAAACCAAAGGATGCAATTGGATTGCTTTGCCTTCGATCAAAACTGGTTGAAAGGCCTGAATTCCTAACCGATGGAGGGTGGGAGCTCTATTAAGTAGAACAGGATGGTCACGGATCACCTTTTCCAGAATATCGAAAACAACTGGAGTCCGCTTTTCCAGTTCCTTCTTAGCACTCTTCAAAGTGGTCACGTGTCCCTGGGAGATTAACTCATTTAAAATAAACGGCTTGAATAATTCCAGGGCCATCTCTTTGGGCAGGCCACACTGGTGTATCTTCAGATGGGGACCAACGACGATAACAGAACGACCAGAATAATCGACTCTCTTGCCCAGTAAATTCTGGCGGAAGCGTCCCTGTTTCCCTTTCAGAATATCTGAGAGAGATTTCAATGGCCGATTGCCAGGACCATTAACTGTCTTACCCCGGGCTCCGTTTTCAAATAGAGCGTCCACGGCTTCTTGAAGCAAGCGCTTCTCAGAATGGATCATCACTGCGGGGGCTTTCAGATTTTCAATATGTTTCAGCCTATTATTCCGATTAATTATTCTCCTGTATAAATCGTTCAAATCGGAAGAAGCAAACCTTCCTCCTTCCAGAGGAACTAATGGTCTAAGTTCTGGAGGAATCACGGGAATACAGTCAAGGACCAGCCACTCCGGTTTGTTTCCTGATTTAATAAAACCATCGACTATCCTCAGCTGTTTCACCACCCTTGTCCTGGTAGTTTGCGCTATCTCCTCCTTTATTCTTGATCTCAACTCCTCAGCCATCTTAGCCAAATCTATTTCTTTAAGCAAAATCTTTATTGCCGATGCTCCTATCTCTGCTTTAAACGCTCTCTCGCCATGTTCTGTTTTGTATCTCTCATATTCTTCCTGTGAGAGAAGTTGCTTTTTAAATAAGCCTTGCACTTTCCCCGGATCAACTACAACGTAAGCGGCATAATAAACAACTCTTTCCAAATCTCCCAGCTTCATATTCAAAAGCATGCCAATTCGAGAAGGGGGCTTTCTCAAAAACCAGATATGAGAAACGGGCACGGCCAATTCTATATGGCCCATTCTTTCCCTTCTCACGTTAGACTCGGTAACTTCAACTCCACAACGATCGCAAATAATTCCTTTATGTTTGGACCACTTATATTTGCCACAACTACATTCATAATCCTTAACTGGCCCAAAAATTCTCTCACAAAATAGACCCTCCCATTCTGGCTTGAAAGTGCGATAGTTGATCGTTTCTGGTTTTTTAACTTCGCCATAAGACCAGCCTCTTATCCGTTCCGGAGAAGCTAAATATAAACGAATGGATTTAAAATCACTGTAGTCCAATTTTTCTCTAAATTTTTTTATTCTCGCTTTCTTAACCAATTTACCACCTCACCTCTAAAATTCAGAACTAATGAGAACTAATGATTTGTTCTTATTTTTGGAGTTCCACATTCAGACCTAAGGCTTGAAGCTCCTTTACCAATACTTTAAACGACTCGGGCACCCCTGATTCCTCTATCGGTTCTCCTTTCACAATTGCCTCATACATTTTGGTGCGGCCAATGACATCATCGCTCTTCATGGTCAAAAATTCCTTTAAAATATAAGCTGCACCGTATCCCTCTACTGCCCAGACTTCCATCTCCCCAAACCTCTGGCCACCAAACTGCGCTTTCCCGCCCAGGGGCTGTCGGGTAATCAGTGAGTAGGGACCTATAGAACGAGCATGAATTTTATCCTCTACCAAATGTGCCAGTTTCATAATATACATATATCCCACTGTAATTTTCTCTTCCATAGGCTCGCCAGTCAGGCCATCATACAGGGTAATTTTACCATCCTCAGGAAGTTTTGCTTGTTTCAACTTACTTCTTATTTCTTTTTCTTTCGCTCCATCGAAGATGGGTGAAACCATCTGCACACCCAACTCACGGGCAGCCCAGCCCAATTCTGCCTCCAGGATCTGCCCCACATTCATACGGGAAGGAATGGACAAAGGGTTCAACACTACATCCACGGGAGTCCCATCGGGCAAATAAGGCATATCCTCAGCAGGTAGGATGCGGGCGACAACGCCCTTATTCCCATGCCTACCCGCCAACTTATCACCTGCGGCGACCTTCCTCTTACTTACTACGAAAACCTTCACAACTTTGTTAACTGTAACCGGCAAGTCATCCCCTTGACGGAGATTCTCCTGCGTTTTCTTCTTATTTCTCTTCAGCTCTTCTATTTGAAATTCAGTTAATTTATTGATTTTTTCTTTCTCTTCCTTACTCAACTTTTTCGCACGGGAAAGTGCTTTCTTCCTTTTTTGCCTCAAATCGGAAATCAGTTTACTATATTTCTGATCAATCTCCTTCGACTTCTTTAGCTCTTGGTCCTTGGAAATTTTTCCCTTACGGTTGAACACCTGAACATCCAAGACCTTGCCCTCTACCCCAGGAGGGACTCTCAGCGAAGCATCTTGAACTTCCTCGGCTTTCTTTCCAAAAATCACCCTTAATAACCTCTCTTCGGGAGTAGCCCTGGTCTCGCCCTTGGGAGTAACCTTCCCCACAAGGATATCTCCAGGATAGACATAAGCCCCAATATACACTATACCGTTCTCGTTCAGATTCTTCAGAGCCTCTTCTCCCACATTAGGAATATCTCGGGTTATCTCTTCTGAACCTATGGTTAAATCACGAGCATCGACTTCAAATTCTTGAATATGAATTGAAGTGAAAATGTCATCCCTGACCAGCCTTTCGCTAACTAAGATCGCGTCTTCAAAATTGTATCCACCCCAGGACATAAAAGCCACCAGAACATTTCTGCCCAAAGCAAGCCCTCCCTGACAGGTAGCTGGGCCATCGGCAATTACTTGACCTTTCCTGACATGGTCGCCTGCCTTAACAGTAGGAAGCTGATTCACACATGTATCCTGATTACTCCGCTTATACTTTTTCAAATGGTAAATATCTACAGGACTATTTTTATTTTTGTCATCTTCGCCACACCAAACTATAATTTGATCCGCTCTCACGCTCTCCACGCGACCAGCCCGCCGAGCAGTCACCACCACTCCAGAATCCCGGGCTACAGCTTCCTCAATGCCCGTGACCACCAGTGGCTCCTCACAGATAAGAAGAGGAACCGCCTGCCTTTGCATATTAGAACCCATTAAGGCACGATTAGCATCGTCGTGTTCTAAAAAGGGAATTAACCCAGCCGAGGCACCCACAAGCTGTTTCGGTGAGATGTCCATAAGATCTATCTCTTTTGGCGAAACCAGAGAAAAATCTCCCCGACAACGGGTGGCTACCAAGTCTTCTTTAAATTTGCCTTCCTCACTTATGGGAGTATTTGCCTGAGCAATTACATACTCATCCTCTCGGTCAGCAGTGAGATACTCAATCTGGTCAGTAACTCTTCCTCTAATTATTTTACGGTAAGGTGTCTCAATAAGTCCGTACTTATTGATCCGTGCATAAAGTGACAAACTGGTAATCAAACCTATGTTTGGACCTTCAGGAGTTTCAATGGGACAAATCCGACCATAATGGGAATGGTGAACATCGCGCACTTCAAAACCAGCCCTTTTGCGATTCAGTCCCCCGGGGCCCAAGGCAGAGAGCCTTCTCTTGTGAGTAAGTTCAGCCAGAGGGTTTGTCTGGTCCATAAATTGAGATAGTTGACTAGTCCCGAAAAATTTCCGAATAACTCCCACCACTGGAGCAGTATTGATTATATCCCGAGCACTTATTGTTTCACTACTCTGCATATTCATTCTCTCCCTAACTAAACGAGCCATATGGGAAAGTCCAATTCTTATCTGATTCTCCAAAAGCTCACCTACCGAACGGACACGACGATTCCCCAGGTGATCAATATCGTCTATTTCTCCACCAGTTCCATTATTTAAACCAATAAGATACTTAATTGTGGCTAAAATGTCCTGCAGACATAGGGTTCGCCTTGTCTCTAGAGGGATTTCCAATTTCTTACTGTCCCTGGTTCCAAAATAGTAGTTGCTGCGACAAATAGTCTCCTGCAGTTGAGTAGGTAATTCAGATCTCATCTTTTCCAATACAGAAGATAGTTTTCTGTTTATTTTATAGCGTCCAACTTTAGATAAATCGTATTTTTTAGTTTTGAACAACAACGTATCAAAGAACGCTATCGCCGATTCTTCCGTAATATATTCCTGCGCGCGCAACCTGCGAAATATGTCCAGTATTGCTTGAGCCTGCGATTTAATTCTGTCCTTTTTTAAGGTTTCATGAATAGTTACATCGTTAATAGTAGGATCAAATTTCAACACTTCAACTTTGCTAATTCCTACCCTGATTATTCTCTTTGCTAACTCCAGAGTAATCTGTTCGTTGGCCTCCGCTAATATCTCTCCAGTCTTTTTGTCAATTATATCGGAAGCAAGGATCTTGCCTGATAAGGAGGAAATAATCTTTTGTATATTACGCGAGGAGATGCCAGTTTTTAAATGAATGGTCTCCGTGTTATAGAACGCGTGTAAAATCTCAGGATGAGTTTCCAAACCCAATGCCTTCAACAGCACGCTCGCCGGAAGTTTTCTCTTTTTATCGATCTTAACAAAAAGCGCATTATTATTGTCGAATTCGAACTCTACCCAAGCTCCCCGATATGGTATAATACTGGCCACATAGAGTCTTTTACCATAAGATGATATCTTTATCTTTTTGGTCCCCGGTTCCTGGTCTTCTTCAAAAATTACTCCAGGCGAGCGGTGCAATTGATTGACTACCACTCGCTCGGCACCATTAATAATGAAGGTTGCGGTATCAGTCATACAAGGAAGATTGCATAGGTATACGGTTTGTTCTTTAAAGATTGGCTTTTTACGAGTTCCTTTCTTGATCTCCAACTTCACTCTTATCTTTAATGGCCTGGC
>WJOT01000090.1 GCA_009619095.1 Clostridia bacterium | reverse complement strand
TATCTCTTTTTATTATGCAGTTCCGCTTTTATCTCTGCACACCTTTCCAGAATGGTTAAGTTTTTCATCACCTCTTTGGGATTAACTCTCAAAGCAGACGAAATATCACTGAGCGTACAGGGTCTTCTCTTAAGAAGATTTTTGATATCGGTTTCCAGCTTTTCTATATGTTCTCCCTTTAGAACTTTCTTAAATTTTCTGACTACCTCCACTTTCCCTGGTAGTTTCCTTTGGATGGAGCAAAGCTCTTTTTGACTTAGGGCAAAAACCTCTTCTTCCGCTGGAGGACGAACCACAGTGTTCAGTTGCACCTTATCCGGTCTAATCTTTTTTATAACTTCTGCCAGTTTACGAATCTCTTCCGAACCATCGTTAATCCCTTTAACCAGTAATACTTCTAACCAGATTTTATTTTTAAATTCTTTCCGGAACTCAATTAATCCCTCAATTATTTCCTCTATCTTCAAAGACGGATGTGGCCGATTGAGAGATTCAAAGAGAGACCGGCTTACCACATCCAGAGAAGGAATAACGACATCTGCTTCCCTCAACTCCCCACGTACTTCTTCTCTATTAAGAAGAGAGCTGTTAGTCACTATAGCTACAGGAATATCTGTGAGTTTTTTTACTTCGTTTATCATTTCACCAATCTTGGAATTTAAGGTGGGCTCACCCGAACCTGAGAAAGTAATATAATCGATATTCTTCCTTTTTGATAAGAACGCTTTCAATTCTTCAATAACAGGAGCCTTAGAGACATACTCTTTTCTCTCTACAGTAAGGTTAGTCGTCCTCCCAGTTTCACAATAGATACAATTAAAACTGCAAATCTTAAAAGGTATAATATCAATACCCAACGACCTCCCCAATCGCCAGGAAGGAACCGGGCCATATATGTAGCCTGTAACCTCTTTTGTCTTCATCGCTCTTTTCCCTTCCTAATTTTAATTCTAATTTTCCCTTCCTTGAAACCCTTCAAGCCAGAGAGAAATCCCTTTAATGTCTTTCGCAAAATGTCCGCTACAAAAGGATTCAGTTCCATCGGCTCACCAGCCACCCGCACTTCTACATCTTGTCCCAAACGAGTACAGTCACTAACTTTTCTTTTACCTTTCAGAATCTTTCTTGCCAGCTCGTAGCAAGTATCAAATCCGCAATCACCACAGTCGAGGTTTGGCAACTTGAATGCTTTCTCTACTACCAGATCGGCTATGGTGGAAATGTCTCTATCAGGATGGAAATTCCCATTACCCACCAGCCCAATCTCCAAACCATCAGAAAGTTTCTTCTCCTCACCTTTCTCTCTTAAACACACAATTTTGGGGAAGTTCTTTTTCTCCTTGAACCCTTCCACAATTATGAAATCGGCATCCAAGGAGTCGAGCACTTGTTCAAAATTGAGTTTACCCTTAAAGAATTCCGTTACACCCTCCTCAGAGATGGCTATAAGTTGGTCACAATGTCCTCTATATAGACTAGTATCCTTATGGGGAAGGTCAAGAGAGCCTTGCACATGCTTAACGATAGCAACCGTGTATCCTCTCCTTTTTAATTCTTCTGAGAGGTTGATACCCAGATGTGTCTTACCACTTCCCTTATATCCTACTATACCGATAACTTTCATTTTACCCTCTCACATTTTGAGCACAGGTCTTAGATAACCACAGAAAATATGAACCAACCACCAAAACCGATAAGTATCCCCCCACATAAACCGAATAGAATCCCGTGTAACTTCCTGCTCCACAAGTGTTTGCTTCTATAAACTACCAAAGATACCAAATAATACCAGGTTAAATCGGACAGCCAGTGAACCAAAACGAAAAGAAGAATTCCTATCAATCCAAATGTTATCGCCTTAGTCATCAGGGCTGCGCCAATTGTTGCCCACCAGAGAAAAAAGTAGGGATTAGAAACAGTTGTGAAGAAGCCGGCGGTAATCGAACCTTGAGAAAAACTGTAGGCTCTTTCGTTTATCTCATGGCGGATTCTAAACATACCGGAACCCATATAGATAAGAACCGATCCTCCAGCAACGCCCACGATAGTTTTAACCAATTCCAAATGGAAAAATCTGGCAAAGCCAAAGTAAACAATAGCTATCAAAGGAATTTCCACTACCCCATGCCCCAAAGCCACCCCGATTCCTGCAACCGGAGATTCATAACCCTTGGATAAAGTCACTGCAAACACGGGGCCAGGCATCATAATTCCAGAAAGACTAATCAGTATTACGCTAAACAGGAATAGTGTTAGGGACATATTAACGATAGACTTTAACCTTTAGACTTTGAACTCTCAATCATATGTTCTGGACCACAGGTCTTTCCCCTCAGCCTTTTCTTCTTCTTCTGCCTCCTCTCCCACCAGCGTTCTATCCAGCTTTTGCCTTCCGCCTCTTCAATTGTCTTAACCAGTTCCCTGACTTTTTCCTTCTCGACTTCATAATACCATTTACCTTCACGACATACAGTGCTACGAGCTCCCATTATATCCACTCCGGTCTGAAGCAGCGCTGAAACATCGTCCTTTCCCAAAGAGCCAAGAAAGAGTGTCCATAGCCCATGACTATGTGCGCCTTCGACAAAACTATGGAGTTGTTCAATCGACATATAATCGAAAAGATGTTTACCATCTTTATTCGCAACATCTATAACCGCTATATCTGCTTGAGAATCGACGAGAATATCGAGAGTCTCTTTGGGAGAGATAGAGCCAATCTCTTTATAATCAGCGAAACTGCATACTGCCACACCAATTCTCTTATCAAACCTTTTTATCGTGTCACTAACTGCTTTAACCATTTTCGCTGCTTCCCTGTAGGAAGGCACCTTGTACAGTCCCACAGTAACATGGTCCCTTGCTCCCGATACAACTGCTCCCAGAGCTGCTTGTGCTGCTGTACAGGTCATATAGCCAGGAAAATTTCCTGCTGTGGCACCCAGGCGAATTCTCCTGGGAATCTTTTTCCTGACAGTCCTTATTGTGTAAGGGAGATTGGCGCCCATAGAACCCTCATGAAGATTTTTTACGCTGATCAGTCTAGCCCCACCCTCAACTGCCGCCCGGGCATCCTGCAAAGTCATAACGGGAATTACCAGTTCCATTTATTTGCTCCTTTAATTTAAATCGGTTTAAAGAATAGATGGTTTCTGCATCTACAATCACTGGAGCCAAAATTTTCAATCGCTTTAAATTTCTTCTCCAGATGGAAAGCAATCTTACATTTATTTTCTCCATATGATGTTAATACATATATTATACCCAAAATTTCCGAGTATTCAAGTAAATAATCGATGCGCCAGAAATTTCTTTTACTTTTCTTCAAGATGCCTCTTGATTCTTACCAGTTCCATTTATTTGCTCCTTTAATTTAAATCGGTTTAAAGAATAGATGGTTTCTGCATCTACAATCACTGGAGCCAAAATTTTCAATCAATTTAAACTTCTTCCCCAGATGGAAAGCAATCTTACATTCATTCTCTCCATGCGATGTTAATACATATATTATACCCAAAATCTTTACGTATTCAAGTAAATAATCGATGTGCCAGAAATTTCTCTTGCTTTTCCTCAAGATGCCTTTTAATTCTTGACTCCAGACCATTCAATGCTCTACCCACATAAAAATAGAGGTCTCTTGGGAATTCAAGAGACCCCAATTTACCTATTCGAATCTTCCTTTTTCTTTTAACCCAGATCAAAAAAACATAAACACCATCCATTCTGCCTCAAATGCAATGGAAAAGTTTTAACAGATTCGCGGAAGTTGCTCACCGGTAAGCATATCCAAGACCCTTTCTCCTCCCACGTTCGTCTTTACCACAACCCTACCTTTGTGCCTGGAAACCACGGTTCCAATTATTTGAGCATCCTTTCCGTATCTATTCTTTCTCATAACATTTAGAATTTTTGCGCAATCCTTCTGGGGAACGAAAGCCACCAGTTTCCCTTCGTTGGCAATATATAGGGGGTCGAAACCTAACATTTCACAGACACCCTTAACCTCTTCCTCCACGGGAATCTTCTCCTGTTCAATCTCTATTCCCACTCCCGACTGTTCGGCTATCTCATTCAGGGATGTGGCCAATCCACCTCTTGTAGGATCGCGTAGAGCGTGAACCTTCTTGCTTACTTTCAGGATTTCCCAGACAATCCCGTTTAATGGTTGAGAGTCACTCTTTACTTTTGTTTGAAAATCGAACTTTTCTCTTGCACTCAAAATAGCGATTCCATGGTCACCAATTGTGCCACTCAAGATTATCCTGTCGCCAATACGTGCATTTTTTGAAGAGATGTCCACCCCCGAATCTATCAATCCTATACCAGAAGTGTTTATAAATATCTTGTCAGCTCCACCCTTTTCTACAACTTTGGTATCACCAGTCACTATTTTTACACCCGCTGCTCTGGCAGCCCTGTTCATTGAATCAATAATCCTCTCCAACTCAACGAGAGAAAACCCCTCTTCAATAATTGCTGCTGCACTCAAATATAGAGGTCTTGCCCCTACCATAGCCAGGTCATTAACAGTACCATTGACTGCCAATTTGCCTATATCTCCACCGGGAAAATATATGGGGTCCACCACATAGGAATCTGTAGTAAATGCAAGTTTACCCTTGAATTTCAATACAGCACTATCGTCCAGCTTCGCCAGAGGCAGATTTCGGAATTTCTTCACAAAGCTCTTGATTAGTTGATGGGTAAGCTTCCCGCCACTTCCATGCGCCAGTAAAATCTTCTTTTCGTTATCTTTAAATTTTTTAACCATATTTGTAATAGGCTGCACATGTGCCTTCAGAAGAAACCATGCAGGGTCCATAAGGCTCTTCGGGAGTACAGATTTTCCTATATAATTTGCACTGTGTTGGCTTCTTTACTCCCCTCAGCACCTCTCCACAAGCACAATCTGGATTTTCCTTACTCTTCTTTGTTTTTGGTCGGAACTCTTTTTCCGCATCGAAGTCAGAAAATTTTCTTTTAAGCCTGAGACCGCTTTTAGGAATAGTCCCCAGTCCCCGCCACATAACATCACTTACCTCAAATACTTCATCTATTAACTCCTGGGCAATTCTGTTCCCTTCGGGATGAACAGCACGAAAATATTCAATTTCTACTTCGGTTCTTTTCTCTTTAATCTGCTTCAGTAACATATATATAGATTGTAAAACGTCCAGCGGTTCAAACCCTCCAATCACGCAGGGAACGTTATACTTCTGGGCTATAAATTTGTAGGCATTACTCCCTATGGTAACGCTCACATGCCCGGGGCAGATAAAACCATCTATCCTTACCTCTTTTGACTCCAATAGCGCTTCCATCGCTGGAGGGATGAGCTTGTGACTGGAAAAGATATAAAAGTTGTCAATTTTCTCTTTTTGGACATCGAGGAGAGAAGCAGCAATAAGGGGCGAGGTAGTCTCAAAACCAATAGCCAAAAAGACAACTCTCCTGGCAGGATTCTCCCTGGCAATCCTTAAAGCTTCGCTGGGACTGTAAATAATCCTTACGTCAGCACCATTCCCTCTCTCTTTCTCCAGGCTGGAATTGGTTCCGGGAACTCTTACCATATCGCCAAAGGTAGCAATTATCACATTTTCATCCTTGGCTAACTCAATTGTCTTATCAATGTCTTCTTGAGAGGTTACACAAACCGGACAGCCAGGACCCGACAGGAGATTTACATTCTTGGGAAGCATTCCTTTCAGTCCCTGCTTGAATATCACCATTGTATGGGTACCACAGACTTCCATAAGGTTGACTTTTAAGGAGTCGAATCTTTCTATCTTTTTAACTATCCTTTCTGCTATAGCTCTGTCTCTAAACTCATCAACAAACTTCATATTATCTCCCTCAACAGCTGTAGAGTCTCCTCTGCGTAACTATCCTTTCTGCTATAGCTCTGTCTCTGAACTCATCAACAAACTTCATATTATCTCCCTTAAGAGCTGTAGAGTTTCCTCTGCTTCTTTCTCTCCAATCTTTTCAATAGCAAATCCTGCATGGATTAAGACGTATTCTCCAACTCTTGCATTACTTACCATACGTATATCGGCTTGTCTTTTCACTCCTGCCATATCCACCAGAGCTAAATTATCTTCTATTTTTAATATCTTTGCCGGGATAGCCAAGCACATTTTTCAAATCCTTGTTCCACTACTCCTCACAATTAAAAGATAGTTTGTGATATGGAGTCCCCCGATGAAATCGGGGGTGATTAAATTCTGGAGTGTCCCGACTTGTCGGGACTGGGTCAAGCTTTCGCTTGACACTCCATCCTCCCTTTCAGGAGGACTCCAGACTTTTCTACATCTGTTTTTTAATTATTTCGTTAGCTATTATCGCCTGACCCAGAGAAATTCCTCCGTCGTTAGGAGGTACTTTCTTCTGATAATAACATATGAATCCTCGCTCTGTCAATTTCCTGAGGGCAAGGCCGAGAAGTAATCTGTTCTGAAAGACACCGCCCGAGAGGGCCACTCTATTAATGCCTGTTCTTTCCTTGATTTTTAAGCTAACATCCTTTATTATATCGGCAATCGAACTGTGAAATTTATATGCGATAATTGATGCAGGAACCATCTTTTGCAAATCTTCAACAATCCCCCTCACAATCCACGCCGGCTCAACGATGAATGTTCCTTTCTCCTCTTGTATTTCATATCTGTAATTTTGAGCTAATAAATTTCCAGAAGAGCTAGCTAAGTTTTGAGCTACACTTTCCAGTTCCATTGCCGCCTGGCCTTCATAAGTATTAACATCGCATACCCCCAGAAGAGAAGAAACCCCATCAAAAAATCTCCCCATACTTGAAGTCAAAGGAGAATTTACTCTCTTTTCTATCATTCCCAGAATAATTGGTATTTTCTTTTTCCACCTATCTGTAAAATCTATACGGGGAATTCTGTTACCAAAAGCCTCCACCAGAAGGCTTACGGCCATTCTCCAGGGCTCATCAACCGCCTTGTCTCCCCCTGGCATGGGAAGATACTTCAATTGACCAATTCTCCGGAAATCCCTGCAATCGGCAACTAAAAACTCTCCTCCCCAGATATTCCCATCTGCACCATAGCCAATTCCATCAAAGGCCACACCAATAACTTTCCCTCTCACCCTGTTTTCTACTAAACAGCTGACAATGTGCGCGTGATGGTGTTGAACTGGTATGCGCATAATCTTAGGCCTTCCACGGGTAATGTCCAGGGCGTATTGGGTAGAAAGATAATCTGGATGGAGGTCATGGGCAACTATTTTCGGATTGATGCCAAACAGTTTCTTGAACCGCTGGAGCATCTGTTCATAGTATTGCAGAGTTTTATAATCTTTTAGATCCCCTATGTACTGACTAATAAATGCATAGTTCTCTTTGGTCAAACAGAAAGTATTTTTTAATTCAGCACCACATGCCAGTATAGGTTCTACTTTATAGTCTAATTCGACCGGAGAAGGAACATAGCCCCTGGCTCTACGGATAACAACAGGATCCCCTGAGAATACTTTCACAATCGAATCATCACATCTATTATAGATATCCCGATTATGGAGAAGAAAATAATCTGCAATATGGGAAAGGTTATCTATTGCCTCCTGGTTACCAATTTCGATTGGTTGGTCAGAGAGATTGCCACTGGTCATCACCAGAGCGGAAGGAGAAGAAGAGAGGCTACGAAACAACAAATAGTGTAATGGAGTATAGGGAAACATCACTCCCAGACAGTTATTATTGGGAGCCACCAAATCAGAAATTTTTGAGTCCTCTCTCTTTTCAAGAAGGATAATAGGCTTCTGCCAATGGGAAAGCAACTCCCCCTCTTGTTGAGAGACTAAACAGTGTTTCTTCGCCGTCTCTATATCTGAAACCATAATAGCAAAGGGTTTGTATGGACGTTTCTTCCTTTTACGAAGTTTCTCTACCGCAAAACCATTTGTAGCGTCGCAGGCCAAATGGAACCCGCCCAGTCCTTTGATTGCCACAATCTTCCCTTTTTTTAGAAGTTCAACAGTATCCTCAAGTGCCTCCAAACCTTTAAGGTAATATTCAGAGTCCATCGGCTCGCTTCCGGATTTTCGACTTTTTATGAGTTCTATCTCTGGACCGCATTGGGGGCAGGCATTGGGCTGGGCATGGTACCGTCTCCAGGATATATCCTCATACTCATTCTGACATATAGGGCACATGCGGAATTTTTTCATCGTGGTAAAAGGACGGTCATAAGGCAAATCTTTAATTATGGTAAATCTCGGCCCACAATTGGTACAATTAATGAAAGGATAGTAGTGCCGGCGGTCAGAACTGTCTTTCAATTCTTCAAGGCACTCCTGACAAAAGGCTATATCCGGAGAGATGAGTACTTCCTTTCGCTGGTGGGAAGTGCTTTCCTTAATAATAAAAGACCGATAACCTCGAGTAGGTTGATAGATTATCTTCTTCTCTTTTATCTGAGCTGAAGGAAGTTTCCGTAAAGTAATCTCATCATAGAATTCCCTTACGTTTCTTTTATCTCCTTCTACTTCCATAATCACGCCGGCTGTGGTATTTTTTACCCAGCCTTTAAGTCCGAACTCTTCGGCTAACTTGTGAACAAATGGACGAAAACCGACGCCTTGAACAATACCTTTTACTGTTATTTTTGCTCTCGTTTCCATAATTTATCCCTAAAAAAGGGGACAGGTACTTTTTTCACATGAAAAAGTGACAGGTACTTTTTTCCACCCTTTTTTCAGATAATTTTTCCACCGTTTAGGAGGTAAATCTCATCGGTAAGCGTTTTTAAAAAATTCATATCATGGGAAGCGATTATGAAGGAATGGTCGTTATGCTTGAGATAATCGACTACCTTGTGAGTGGAACGTTCATCCAGTCCGGCAGTGGGTTCATCCAGGAGAAGAATCTCCGGGTTCATAGCGATAACTGTCGCCAGACAGACAAGTCGTTTCTCACCCCAGGATAATCTATAGGAAACCCTATCTATATATTTTTCCAGACCTAACAAATTAGATGTTTTTTTAACTATTTCTCTGGCTTCTTTATGTGTTTTACCTAAATTTAGCGGTCCAAAAGCAATGTCTTCAGCTACAGTGGGACAGAACAGTTGGTGGTCAGGATTTTGGAAAAGAAAGCCTATCTTTCTTCTTACATCTTCAAAATCTTTTTCCGTTTTGCGTATCTTGTTAAAGATTTCAATTTCACCTTCTTGAGGTTTTAATAATCCCATAATAAGATAAAAAAGTGTTGTCTTACCTGAACCATTTGGTCCCACAATACCTACTTTCTGGTTTTTCTCATATTGAAAATCAAGTCCGTTAAACACCAACTTATTCTCAGGATAAGCAAATTTAAGTTTTCGTATTTTTATCATGGCAACCTCCAGAAATACTTGCCTACTTCCAATGTCACCAGGCATGCGGCAACAAAAATCATAAAAATAAAGAAAACAAAATCTTTCCTGGTTAGACCAGTGAAATGGTCAAGTAGAGGAAACCTTCCTCTAAACCCTCGACAAAGCATAGCCTGATATATCTTCTCAGAATGGTCATAACTTCTTACCACCAGCATACCAATGAGATAGGCATAGCTACGATAAGTATGAACATTGGTGGCCGGTTTAAATGCCCTCACTTTCATCGCATTATATAGTGCGGAATAATCTTCATGTAAAACACTTATGTAACGATAACAAAAAAAGAAGAGATTTACTAGTTTCTCAGGAACCTTTAGATGCCTAAGAGCATGTACAAGTCGAAAAATAGGGATGGTCCCAATGAGGGCTATGGTGGAAAGTACGATGGCGTTGGCTTTAAGTGTTATAGTAAGTGCGTAAAAAATCCCTTCAGAAGTTGCCGTTAAAGGACCAATGGTAAATATACCTTCACCTTTAACACTGAATGGCAACATAAACCAGAGAAAAAGGATAAACAGGTTCACCGGGAAGAGTCGGGTTAACACTGCTTTTAAATTAAGTCGGGAAAATAAGACCAGATTCACACCAACCATCAGAGCAATAAAAGGCACAGTTAATCCTTTGGCTATCGCCACTACCACGATAAACGGGAAAAGACTTAACAGTTTTATTCGTGGGTCTAAAGAATGAATTAGAGATTTTCCTTCAGCAAATTCTTCAAGATGCATAAGTTTGCTCCTCCGGATTTCTCAACGTTTTGATTTATACTTAAAGTAGATTCCTATACCCATAAGTCCAAGTATATAGCCTATACCGCCAAGGATTTCTTGTAGGGAAGGTTTTTGTATCTGTTTTTCAATCTTTATGAGTTTCCTCATGATAGGAGCGGTCTTCTTTTCTACCGCCTGTTCTATGAGGAATTCTAACCGGCTGTCATAAATTTGGGTCATGCTTTTAGGAAATGTTTCCTTTTTCTCTCTTTCCACACTTTCAGGGAGTGACTTCTCCGATGTTTTTACCATACCAAGGGCATCTCTCACTTCATCTTCGGAGAGGAGGTAATCATTCTTATGCCCCATACTGGCAGTGAGCACGATGCGCAGGCCAGTGGCTTGAGGTATTTTAAAGGAAAATTCGCCGTTCTTATCAGTTTTACCTGTGAGGAGCAGTTTGTTTTTCTTGGCATCAAAGACCTCCACCGTTGAATTCATTACCTTTCTGCCGTCACTGAAATAACTTTCCGTGTAGACCATTCCATCCTCGGTATAAGCAAACAGGTTTACTTTATGGGACAAAGCAGCGCTGGAAAGAAATATCAGAAGAACTAACCCAATTAAGATAACTTTTATTGTATCCATAATTATCCCTTCCGTATATTCCTTCACAGAGGATTTAAATTTTTACCTTTCTGGTTAAAAGTTCCGGTCTTACTTTATTTAGAGAAACAACTGCCGCAGCGGTTATCCCCCCCTCAATAATCATAACTGGTAAATGAGCAATTACTATAAGTTTTGCTGCTGTCAAAAATGCTTCTCCTGTAGTTACGAGACTTAGAGCCACCAGAAAGGCACTTCCCAGTATACCAATTACCCCACAGAGAAAGCCAGAAAAAATAAGCGTATAGCGGTTATACTTCCTGTTGAAGAGCCTGAAAAGGTAAAAACTCACCACTGCTGGAAACGCCATATTGAAGGCATTAACGCACAGAGAGGTGAGTCCGCCGAACTGGAAAAGGAGCGCCTGAAGGGCCAGCCCAACAAGAATTGCCGGAAAGGCTATCCAACCAAGCAGTAAACCCATAAGACCGTTTAAAACCAGGTGGGCACTTGAGGGACCGATAGGAACATGGATGAGCGAGGCTACAAAAAAAGCGGAAGTCAACACCGCTACCTCGGGAATTCTTTCATAATCCATCTTTTTGAGCCCCAGAGAAACACCGCCAGCAGTAAGTATCACGCCCGTCAGCAGAACAGGGGCGGAAAGTATACCCTCTGAAATATGCATAGGCTCTCCTTTTTGTAAAAATAGAGCTGACCCCATTTTTTACTTCATGTCATGTGTCTTTATCCACAGCACAGCACCTATCTCGACTGCTTTATCCTCCCCTTTATACTTCATCTTCTTTTCATCTTCATTGAGAGCAGCAAATCCCCACCAGCCGGCTCTGGGCATAGCATAGGTAAACACACCATTCTTGTCGGCTTTTATTACCTGTGTAATCATTGGGTCAGCAGGCCATTTAACCTTCCCATCCTGATTGTAATACTCAACTTCCACCTCTGCATAAGGCACAGGTTTTCTATTAACCTTTACAACACCTTGAAAAACATTGCCCGTCCAGAGTCCATAAGGCCTGGTTAAAGGAACGATTTCTGTTTTTAAGCCAACTTCTTCATCCCAGCCTTCTTCCATACCGAGTGAATTTACAATCACTTTGGTATAGTGAACAATAAAACAATCTTCTGCCGGTTCCCAGTAGGGCTTAGGTTCCACATAAAATATGTGGTCTCCCGGACGTTTGATTTTGTAAGTGGCTTCCCAGGTGGAAAAGTCTTTTACTTTCTTCTCCTTGAGGCTCCTCAGCAAATTTTGCTTCTTGCCCTTAGCCATCACCCCGAACTGGGCCGGTTTTTCCATGTTCATGTAATCGCCTTCCATGGGATGTATAAACATGACCTTCAAAGAGATGTTCTTATTGTCCGTTTTAGTAACCATATCATCAGATGGAATTATCATCCCGAAATGAGCTCTGACCACACCCAGATTACACATCAAAAACACCATTGTGAAAATCAGATTTTTTAGTAGCATTACTTTTCTTTTTTTCATTGCTATTATATCTCCTTTTTTAAATTCACTCAAGACTTATTTTTTGATAGCATGAGTGCGATATTAGAAACTTATTACCGCCTGCATAGAAAAGAGATTATCGTCCACGCTCGGCGTCTCACCATTTATCTGGTATTCACTTCTTAAGGAAATATTTTCTCCAAGGTCATACCCCAACCCTATAGTAGTCCTTATTACCTTATCACCCCCTTTGGGTTTCCAATAACCATAGCGAGCCACTCCGTAAACCTTTTCTGTTGCTTCACCCAGTAATTGTAAGTAAAAACCATCGCTCTCATTTTCTCCCGCACCGGGAACTTCCTCTCCCCCCTTAACAAATTCTCCCTTTATCTGCAATCGCTCATAAGCAAATTGAATATCTCCTCCAATTCTTGAAAATGCCTCTTTGGTTGTGCCATCCAGATAAGGGCCACAAGCATAGGAAAAGCCGAGCTCAAGGTCTTTTACTGGCGAGATTCCAATACGGCCACCCACAGTTTTAGCACTATTATTATCTGTTAGTTGGTTAACAGGAACGCCACCATCTTCTCCCATTCCATTAACAGCATACAGGTTGTAATTTAAATGGGCTACAGAGCCGTAAAAATTCACTCCTATATCTCCCCAGCCACCATCCATCATCAATTCGGTAACCAGGGGGGGTGTGACCAATTTTCTGTCAGGAGTAGCGAAGACCTGATAGTCAATCCCAAAAGGCATGTCAAGTAAACCAGCCTGCAGACCTAATTTATCTTCATTCAGCAACTTGAAATCTACCAGTGTTTGACCCAGACCCACTTCTTCTCCTTCCACCACAACCGCTCCCTCAAAAGATACCTTTGAAGAAAACTCAGAGACAAAATCAATCTCAAATGCTCCCATGCCAAATGTTGTCTTCTCTCCTTGTTGACCTTGAGTAAGAACATCAACAAATCCGGAAATTTCCAGTTCGGCAAAAACTGATGCTGTCCCTACCCACGAAACCAAAAGCAAGAAAAGAAAAATCTTTTTCATCTCATTCACCTCCTTCTCCTTTCAAACTGGTACTGGAATCCTCCCGAAAGGGAGGTCATATACGGAAACCTCCGATGAAATCGGAGAACTCCAGCCAGTTATGATAATACATTTTTTAAAATCGTGTTACGAATAGAGAAAAAAATAATACTGCTATGCTATCCCTTTCCCGGTTGTGGCCATAGTCAAAGAGCCGTGTTTTACACCCTTTGTTGATTTCAAACTTTGAGCCAATTTATCGATTTCCTTGGGCTTACCCTTCACTACCACTATCTCCAAACAATTGGCTTCATCCAGATGAACGTGTTGAGATGAAATGATGAGCTGGTGAAAATTGTGCTCGACATCAGTTAATCTATTTACTAATTCTCTCCTGTGGTGGTTGTAAACCAGTGTAATCGCTCCCACAACCTCTTTGCCTTCTACCCATTCCTTCTTGATTAAATTTTCTCTAATTAAGTCTCCAATCGCCTTAGAGCGAGTAGCATAATTCTTCTCTTTGATATGTTTATCAAATTTAGTTAAAAGTTCTTTCTCCAGTGATACACCGAAACGAACTAAATCTGCCATCTTCATCTCTCCTATTATCACCTACCAAGAATGTAGCACAATTCATATATTCGTGTCAAGTAAAAAAAGTAGCCTGTCCCCTTTTTTACTCGCCTTCGATAGTTTGTAAGTAAACATTTTTCCCTTGGGTGATTTCTAAATTGTTATCCCCGCAGTTAGGACATTCTAAAGAGGAACTTTGCTGGGAATCTATCTCTTTTCCGCAAGCCAGGCATCTTGCCTGTAATGGCTCTGTTGTTATTTCTAATTCTGCTTTCTCTGCAATACTACCTGGCATAAGGTGATCCATCAAGTTATGCCTCAGAAAATCCTCTTCAATTCCCGAAGCTTCTCCAACTACTACTACAATCTTAGTGACTACTTTTAGATTATTCTCTTTTGCTTTATCCTCTACTATGTGGAATAAATCCTGAGCTATACCCAATTCATGCATATCGACCTCGAAGTATCAAACGGAAATTTAAGTTCTTTCCAACATTCTAACAATCTTTTCCAAGCCTTCTCTTACCGGCCGGGAAATTTCTCTTCCAAATTCTGTAGTTTTTGGCTGTATACCCAAAAGAAATACATCTGCAGAGGTCTCTTTCTGTAAGTACTTCGCTACCAGGTTCAAGCTCGCGTTATGCGTAGAAAGAGACTCATCTTTTATATCGTCCTTTTCTATAATCTTTATCGTTCCCGGGGAACTACCGAAATCAACCGCATCAATCAAAACCATTGTATCTGGTTTCTGTTTAACAATCTTTCCTAAATAATTTTCAGGGGTTTCACCGACATCAAACAAAAGTAGACGGGGTAAAGGGTTGTTTAATCTCTTTATTATCTCTGGACCGACTCCATCATCGCCGCGTAAAGGATTCCCGATACCTACAATCAGTACTTTACCCTGGAGTCTATTTTTGAGTTTTGCCAGTTCTTTATTATCAGACAATTATTTTTCCGGTTTCTTTTTGCCCCAGATATCTTCAAGGAGAACCTCTCTACGACACCTGGGACAGAGGATGCGAAAGATGTGTGCCCTCCTCAAAGGAGGACCTATTGTTGGTGGGGTTTTTACCAACTCCAATTCTCCGGATGCGGTGAGTAGTAAAGGCATATTACCATATGCTAATGGTCCGAGCTTACTCGCCAAAAAGTAAAGGTGGTCTTTAGCTCCAATCACTTTGCCACACTCTTCACAAACTAACAATTCCTTTTCTACTTTAACTATAGCCTCATTCCTATTAAATAGAGCCAAATCGTATTCTCCAGTGAGCTTGACTCCCTTTTCCGTAATGCAATTCGCCTGGCACTGCCCGCAGAAAATACAGATGTCGAAATGTAAAACCAGTTTCCGCATTGGTATTTTTGCTCTAGTGTCATCTATAACCTCGATTGCTGTTGCCGGACAGACTTCGGCACAGGCACAGCAGCCCACGCAATCTTTCTCATAAAATTCGGGCTTGCCCCTAAACTTCTCAGGAGGCACGTGGGGTTCGTAAGGAAACTTTGTTGTATAAGGACCCTTTATAACTGCTTTAATTGCTTCTTTTAATTCCCGTAATTTAGGATACTTCATAATAACCCTACATTTCTTTTTTGTCTTCTTCGTATTTATCACAAACTGATTTATCCCAGAGTTTTACTCCTGAAATATGGGCTCCTCGAGCAATGGCATGGGCAGATACCGGAGCAGTTAATATTAAAAAGACAATACATAGTAACGCTTTAATTCCACTGGCAGTAAATCCCTTGAATAGAAATAGCCCAAATAGAATACTGCAGGTTCCCAACGTTACGCACTTGGTAGAAGCCTGAAGGCGATTGTACACGTCAGGAAGCCTCACCAGACCAAGGCAACCAAAGAAATCAAACATAAGCCCAACGGCGATAAATATGTACCCAATTATTTCTATCATTATTCCTCAAACCCCTTTCCTTCAAGGTATTTAGCCAAGGCTATAGTAGCAATAAAACTCTGCAAAGCCCAGGCAATACCAATATCAATATACCATGGCCTTCCTGTAGAAATACCCAACACAGCGCAAAAACCAACAATTAATATTCCCAATATATCAATAGAAACTACCCTGTCTGCTGGAGTGGGGCCCCTCATAATGCGATATAGACAAAATACACAGCAGAGCGAAAGGATAAAGAAAAAGCGCATAAGACTGATTGACTGCCACTCAAGCATTGAAGCAGGAGGATAAAATATAATTCCTACAAATAATGCAATTATTATTAATAACCCTGCTAACCAGCGCAACCTTCTGTTCATCTTTCCAACTCCTTACACAGTGCAATTTTAGTCTACTGGTAGTCGCAACCTTTAGGTTGCGTGAATATGTGCGCTCCGATGAATCGGAGCGACTACCACATTTACTACAGTGCCGAGTCTATTCGAAGATTCTCTTTAAAATGGGTTCGAATCTACCTATAATCAATTTTGTTGCCTTTTCTATATCTTTATCCTTCACATTGAGCCAGTGGACATAAAGGAATCCTTCTTCCTGGTCCACATCTACACTTAAAGTCCCGGGTGTAAGTGTAATGGAATTAGCCAGAAATGTAAGACCTGTGTCCGATTTTAGACTTGTCTTTACTTTGACTATTCCTGGATTAATCGGAAGGTCTGGATGACCTACCCGATAGGCCACATCAAAGTTTGCTTTTATACATTCCCAGATAAAAATAGGTAAATAATAGAGCAACCAGAAATATCGTTTGGGATGTCTAAAAAGATGTGGACGCTTAGTAAACATATCCCCGGTCATAAAGGCAACAAATATTGCTACCAGAATTCCAATGGAAATATGCTGCCAGTCAGGTGGCCAGGTTAGGCCAAGCCAGACTAAAATTGCCAGGAAAAATAGAATAATTCTACTTTTCATTTTATACTCCCGAAAATAATCTGGGCATAGTTCGTACCGTTGACCAGCACCTCAGTTGCTAAATTAAGAAAATTCTTCTGTACTCCAGGGATTAAAAGTAATCCTCCAAATATGCAAATAATAGACAAGGCAATCATCGATAACTTCATTGTTAGAGGAACTTCTTTTATTCCTTTCAATGAATCCTTTAACTCTCCAAAAAAAGCTAATTTCTGCACTTTTAAATAGTATGCTAATGTCAATATACTTACTAAGACAGCAATGGAAGCAAAGATAAAATGTTTCGCTTCAATCGCGGCTAAAATAATCAGTAATTTGCTCCAGAAACCGCTTAAAGGTGGTATGCCAGAAATAGACATTGAGCCAACTAAAGAAGAGTATCCTGTAACTGGCATCTTAGAAGTCAAACCACCCATTTTCCTCAAATCTCTTGTCCCGGTAGCATACTCAATTGAGCCTGAATTTAAGAATAATAAAGACTTAAAAATCGCATGATTGAACAGATGAAATAATCCAGCCAGAATTCCCAGGGGAGTTCCCATGCCTATGGCAAAGACCACATAGCCTATCTGGCTAATACTGGAATAGGCAAATAGTCGTTTGATGTCTTCCTGTCCCAAGGCCAGGAGCCCACCCAGAACCATAGAGATAGCTCCCAGGACCATTAGGATAGAAGATGAAACAGCAGTCATTCCCAGAACATTTAAGAAGATTCTCGCTAATGCATAAACACCCAGAGCTTTAATCAGTACCCCGGAAAGCATTGCTGAGATTGGAGCAGGTGCTGAAGGATGGGCATCGGGAAGCCACGAGTGAAAAGGCACCAGAGCTGCCTTTAACCCAAAGCCCATTAGAAATAAAGCTGCCACAAAAAATACCGTTTGGTTATCTCCAATTTTAGCCAAAGTACGGCTTATATCAGCCATATTTAAAGTAGATGTGAGACTATACAAAAACGCGATCCCCAACAGAATAAACAGCGACGCCATAATTCCCATTACCATATATTTAAAAGAAGCTTCTAACTCCTCACGCTCTACCCCGAAAGCAACCAGGGCATAACTTGAAATAGAAGCAATTTCCAAAAAAACAAATAGATTAAACATATCTCCGGTCACGATTACCCCATTCATCCCGGCGAGCATCAATAGGAATAGAGTATAGAACTTCCATTTAGCTGTATATCTTTCCATATAACTTATAGAATAAATGGTAACTAAGAATGCAATCAGGTTAATTGTGACCAACATAAAACTGGTCAAACCATCCAAGACCATACAGATTCCAATAGGCGGTATCCATCCACCGACCTTATAGACAACAGTTCCAGAATGCTTAACTAAGAGAATAGAAAGCAAAGATATAGAAAGCAAAGAAAAAGTAGCTACATTGGAAAAAGTATCAGAAAATCCTTTTACCCTTTTTCCTAAAAGGGAAACCAGAAAAGCAGAACCCAGCGGGATAGCAACAAACAATGGTAATAAGTTATGGCTAACAGGTAATGACGCCAGATTCATCGTTTATCCTCGTAATCTCCTGATTTTGGTAATATCGAAAGTTCCATATTTTTCATATATCCTTATAGCAATGGCAACAATTAAAACAGTAACGGCTAAACCAATGACGATATTGGTCAAGATTAGTGCCTGGGGTAAAGGGTCTACCATATTCTGGATTACCTGGTCTTGGGCAAGTATTGGCGCACGCCCCTGGGCACGATAGCCAACCAGTATGAAGAATAGATTAACTGCATACCCAGCAATCCCTATGCCAATGATAATCTTGATAAGATTCTTCTTTACCAGGATGCAGTAAATGCCGATAGAGAATAGAATGAAACACATTAAATAAATCATTGGTTATTCTTTCTTAATAGGTACCTTTAAAAGTATTAGAGCAACAAATACGGCAAATAGTCCAGCACCGACTTTAAAACATATGGCAATATTACACAAGGGAATAATTCCCGCGCTAAACAGATTAAATGGTTTGCCCTTAAAAATGAAATTAAAGAAGAAATACCCCCCTATAAAGCCCAGAAGTCCAATGGTCAAAAACATTATTGCTCCAAAGCTCTCAAAGAAAGCAGCTAATTTTTCACTCAATTTTCTTAATGCCAAATCCTTACCAAAGGCGAGCATAAGATGTATAAAAGATAGAGCAATAATCACGCCGCCGGCAAACCCGCCCCCTGGTGAAATATGACCATGGGTAACGATATATATTCCATACAAAAGAATTAACCCCACTGTGAGGCGTGTAATCGTCTTAACAATAAGGGTCATACCTGGCTGTTTAATTTTTTTATTCATCTTCTTCTTTCACAACTTCATCGACTTTCTTACGCCCAATGCGGCGTAAGACCGCTAATACTCCAATCACCGCGGTAAAAAGCACAGTTGCCTCGCCTAAAGTATCATAGGCACGAAAGTCTAATATCACTGAAGCAACCAGATTGGTTGCGCCGGTCTTCCTTAGCCCTTCCGCTAAATAATTCTGGCTAACCCTCATTATGGGATGCCCGAATGATGGTAAATCTTTCAAAGCGAGATAAGCAAAAAATAGAAAACCTCCAATGAACAAAAGAACGATAATCGAGCCAACAACTTCTTTGCGGCGGTTCAGCGTGGGAATGTCTCTCCTTATTGTTGCTCGAATCAAGATAATTAGACATAATATCTCTACTGCCAACTGAGTGATAGCCAAATCGGGCGCCTTTAAAATCAGGAAGGCAACGGATAATCCTAAGCCAACTGCGCCAACAGCAATTACTGAAGAGAGCAAATCCTTTATCTCCACAGCAATTATTGCCCCTAAAATCATAAATAATAGAAGAATATACAATTCAAACATAACCTTAAATCCTGAACATCATAATTATAAAAAGAATCAGCATGCCAAAAAGAGACCAAAACAGATATGTAGGCAATATTCCACTATGAATCTTTCTTAAACCGCGAATAAAGAAAAATACGAATTTTGTTCCCTGGTCATAAATATCAAAAAGTTTGTTTTCAGCCTTTTTATAGATTCCTTTAAGTGTGCCCAAATCCTTTATTGTATCATAGAAGTCCACGCCAGTTACGCGACTCTCTTGAGGAATTATTTCGCCACCAACATAAGTCGTATCCGTCCGCAAGCCCTTTATATTACCTAACCAATAGATAATTACTCCCAAAATAATTCCGATAATAATTAGTAATGTAGTAAGGCCTGGCGACCAGAACCCCAGGAAAGAAACCCCAGGAACTGCGGGTATAATAAGATTCTTTAAAGGAACCTTGTATGCAAAAACACCAAAAATTACACATAGTGCTGCCAGTACCGCCATAGGAAGCCACATAGCAAATGAAACTTCATTTCGTTTTCGTGCTAAGCGTGGGATCCCGGGTGATGGCGCGCCTAAAAACACAGAGTGTATCAATTTCATAAAACTGGCTAATGTCAAAGCACTACCAAACATTGCTGCCACTAACCAGATAATCCATAATTTATCGCCTCCTTTGCCCAGTTCGATGATCCCCTGGTAGACCATCCACTTGGAGACAAAACCATTAAAAGGTGGAACGCCAGAAATTGATAAGGCAGCAATCAAAAAAGTAACGAAAGTGATGGGCATCAGTTTAGCCAAACCACCCAATCTATTTAAATTCGTAGTTTGAGTACGATGTTCGACTGCTCCCCCTGTCAGGAAGAGACAGCTTTTGTATATCGCATGGTTTAACATATGGAATATTCCACCAGCAATTCCAATAGGATTTCCTGTTCCAATACCAAGGACCATATATCC
>WJOT01000110.1 GCA_009619095.1 Clostridia bacterium | reverse complement strand
TTACTCTTATCGGATTCTCCCCCCATTCTGGCTTGCAGGCTCAAAGCCTCTGTTCTCGCCTCAATATCCTTAATTCTCTTTTCCAGTTCTCCCACTACCGAGGCTTCATAATGGCGGTCTACCCAGCCTTTCTTCTCCTCTTCGCTAGCCATCTCCAGGAGTGTTTCTATCTCATCCTTCTCACTATTTAAATCTTTCCAGGTGTTAACAGATTTCCTAAGAGAATTCAATTCTTGCATCACCTTCTGTGCTTTTTCCCGCTCTTTCCAGAAATCTGCTTTCTCGGTTTCTCTCTTTAGCTCGCTAATCCTTTTCTCTTTTTTTTCTATCTCAAAGATGCCTCCTTAGTCTTTGCGTAGAATCCGTAATCAATTTCAACTTGTCCTTTAAATCTTTTAGCACTTGAACCTCCTCCAGGCAATAAAAGAGATACTCAGGACTACGCACAGGTAAGCAAAAATATCGCCGTAATTGGTATAGAAAGTTTTGGGATTTCTCCTGGAAACAGAAGAATTTAGATAGTCCTTCTTAAAGATTTCTGTTTTCATAGTTATTCTACCATATTTATCGATAAATCCTGAAACTCCTGTATTAGCTACGCGGATGATACTCACCCGATTCTCCACAGCACGAAAAATACTCATAATAAAATGTTGAAAGGGAGCAGCCGTGTTTAAAAACCAGGCATCATTGGTAATATTAGTCAAGTAATCCGCCCCATCTTTTACGAATTTGCGAACGAGATGAGGAAAGATTCCTTCCCAACAAATGAGCACAGCAAAATTTCCAAAAGGAGTGCTCAATAACTTACGCTCCCCTCCGGGAGAAAAATCTCCCAGTTCATTTAATACACCAATGAGGGGAGAGAGAATCGACCGAAAAGGAACTATCTCACCAAAAGGAACGAGGTGAATTTTATCATACTCGCCTAAAATTTCTCCCTGGGGTGAAATCAGGAAGGCTGTATTATAATAAGCGCCTTCCCGATATTCAGGACTACCAATAATATGGTATGCATTGGTTTGGCCAACCACCTTCTTTACCCATTCCTGAAGTTGTCTTTCCCGTTTAAGATATCCCGGCAATGCTGTCTCTGGCCAGATAATTAGTTGAGGATTCTCTTTTGCTGCCGTCTCCACTAACTCACCATAGGTATCCTTAATCATCCGTTCATACTTCTTGTCCCATTTCATATATTGATCTATATTTCCCTGTAGTAAAGCGATTCTGGTCATCGACTTTCCCTCCGGGAAATTCCCGCTCTCTGTAAAAGATTCTCTCGATATAATAATCAAACCATAGGCTAAACAGGACAAAAACACTAACATACTTAGAACCAAAAGCAATGCAGTTCTTTTAACTCTTGCCTTAGATACCACTCCCTCTCTTCTGTAGAATCCAAATGAGCGTCCTGCTTGCGTCAAAACCATATTCACCATCACAATCAGGAAAGAAACTCCGTAGACCCCGGTAAATTCCGATATCTGTATCAGGGGAGTGAAGTTCCATTGCGAATAGCCTAAGAGAACCCAGGGAAATCCGGAAAGAAAGTATGCTCGCAAAAGTTCCAGTGAAACCCAGAGGGCAGGAGCGAAGAGTAAGCTCAATATGAAATGCGTAATTTTCAGGGATAAATACCTGAAGATTAAACAGAAAAGACCATAATATATTGCCAGGTAAGAAGCAAGAAATAGAAGCGAAACCAACCCCAATAACTTCGATTCTCCGCTACTAACTACAGTGGGAAAAATCCAGTAGAGAATCCCCATAAAAGAAACCAAGCCAGCGAGAAATCCCAAATTAAAAGACTCTCTTAAATTCCTACCCTCCAGAGCCAGGAAAAGGGGAACTAAGGCTACCCAGGCCAAAAATGATAGATTGAACTTTGGAAATATGAGAACAAGCAAAATACCCGAAAGAATAGCTAATCTTAAATTTCTCCACCGCATATTTATTCCATTAATCTTTCTTTAATGTCTTCGGAGTGTAGCAGCAAAGCGAAAGCTTTGCTTTCTTTTGCACGGTTAAAACCGTGCCTACAAATCCCATTGTAGGCACAGATTCAATCTGTGCAGATGACCGAGCGACTCCGAAAATTATCCCTTCATCTTCTCCCTATCTGCCGCAACATTTTTTATATTTCTTCCCGCTACCACAAGGGCAGGGGTCGTTCCGTCCAATCTTTCTACGTTTGGGAAAAGGCGTGGGAATAGATGAAGCAGAAGACGTGGCCTCACGAGCAGGCATCTCCCGATATTTTCCCACACCTGCGGGAGGTTTTTGAGCCATTTCCCTTCCCGGGGCAACTCTTGCCTTTGCCTGTTCAGCCACTACTTTTACTCTAAAGACGTAATCGGCAATCTCCTCTCTCATACGCTCTTGCATAGCGTCGAAGGCCTGCCCAGACTCACGTTTATATTCAATGAGTGGATCTTTCTGTCCGTAAGCACGCAGTCCTATTCCTTCTCGTAATTTATCCATATCGTAAAGGTGCTCTTTCCAACGTGTGTCCACAACCTGAAGAGTAACCATACTTTCAATAAAGCGCATCATCTCTTCTCCCATTTCTCTCTCCCGTTCATCATATGCCTGTCTAATTCGCTCAGCTATTAGCTGACCCAAGGTTTCCTGCTTCATCCGTTTCAAATCTTCTGAGGAAACTGAAAAAGAGATATTAAAGGACCGTTTCAGCCACTGAGAAATTGCTTCCCAATTCCACTGTTCAGGATAGACCTTGGGAGGGGCATAGAGGAAAAGCTTATCATCGATAAGGTCCTCTAACCTAGCCAATGTATCATCTTTAAGATTGGCTCCTTGTAAAACTTCTCTCCTCCATTTGTAGACTACTTCTCTCTTCTTACTCATCACATTGTCATATTCCAGAAGCTGCTTTCGAATCTCGAAGTTCATCGCTTCCACTTTTTTCTGAGCACTCTCTATAGCCCGGGTAATCAATGGGTGCTGGATATCCTGTCCCTCTTCAAGTCCTAATGTATCCATTACTTTAGCTATGCGCGCCGAGCCGAAAAGTCTCATTAATTCATCTTCCAAAGCCAAATAGAATCGGGAAGAACCGGGATCACCTTGCCGTCCAGCACGACCACGCAGTTGATTATCGATTCTGCGTGATTCGTGCCTCTCAGTTCCTAATATATGGAGACCCCTTAACTCAACTACTTCATTGTGTTCAGAAGGGTCTGGGGGATTCCCGCCCAATACAATATCTGTTCCTCTGCCAGCCATATTGGTGGCAAGGGTCACTGCACCTTTCCTTCCCGCCTGGGTGATAATCTGCGCTTCTCGTTCATGATACTTAGCATTCAACACATTATGCGGAATACCCTTTCTTTTGAGCATCTCACTTAACTTCTCGCTATTCTCGATCGACCTCGTTCCCACCAATACAGGACGACCGATTTTGTAAAGTTCTTCAATTTCTCCAACGACAGCTGCAAATTTCTCCTTCTCTGTTTTATAGATTACGTCAGGGTAGTTAGTTCTTACTAAAGGCTTGTTGGGGGGAATAACTACTACATCCAATCCGTAAATCTTCCAGAATTCTTCTGCTTCTGTAACTGCTGTTCCGGTCATACCAGCCAGTTTGTCATATAATTTGAAAAAGTTCTGGAAGGTGATTGTAGCTAAGGTCTGATTCTCTTCAGCTATTTTTACGTTCTCTTTAGCCTCAATTGCCTGGTGTAACCCATCGCTCCACCTTCTGCCAGGCATCAACCTTCCGGTGAACTCATCCACAATAACTACCTGACCATCTTTTACCATATAGTGGACATCCCTTTTGAATAGATTACGTGCTCTCAAAGCCTGGTTAATATGGTGAACCCACTCGGTCTGTATATCATCGTAAAGATTATCAATGCCCAACATCCTCTCACACTTCTTTACTCCCAGTTCGGTAAGGGTACCTGTCCCCGCTTTTTCATCCACCATGTAGTCGTAACCCTTCTCCAAATCCAAACCCTTATATTTAGCATCCACCTCTTCTTTTTCAGTAACAAACTTTCCTTTCAGCTGAGGAACAAGGCGGTCGATGATAAAATATTTATTTGTCGATTCCTCAGCAGGTCCGGAAATAATTAGTGGAGTTCTCGCCTCATCGATTAAGATGCTATCCACCTCATCAACTATAGCATACTCCAACTTACTCAACACGCACTCTTCCAGAGAATGGGCCATATTGTCTCTGAGATAGTCGAACCCAAGTTCATTATTTGTTACATAGGTGACATCGCAACTATAGGCCATTCGCCGTTCAGATGGAGCCATATCGTGCTGGACTAAGCCCACAGTTAATCCCAAGGAGTTATAAATTGGACCCATCCATTGAGCATCTCTTTTAGCTAAATAATCATTAACCGTAACTAAATGAGTCTTATAGCCTCCCAGGCTGTTTAAATAGATTGACAGAGTAGCCACCAGGGTCTTTCCTTCGCCTGTAGCCATTTCTGCAATTTTGCCCTCATGTAGGACAACTCCACCCATAATCTGCACATCAAAGTGACGCATATTCAGGGTGCGTTTGGCTACTTCCCTGACCACAGCAAAGGCTTCAGGCAAAACATCCTCCAGCACCATATTTCTAACCTTTTTCAATTCTTCTCTTGCTTTCAGTCTTTCTTCTGGAGATACGGTTTCCTTAAGTCCATCTTCTGTCCTTTCCAACTCTTCTCTATATTCCTTAGCCCTTTCGCTCACTCGACCCCTGAACTCATCCATCTTGGCTCTCAATTCCTCATCAGAAAGCTTACTTATTGTAGGTTCTAAAGAGCTTACCAGCTGCACCAGTGGCTCGTGCCTCTTAATGTCTCTCTGGGCCTTGCTGCCAAAAATCTTTCTTAGAATGGGACCAAACATAATTTTCACCTTTTCCAGCCACTCTTCTTAAACTATCTGCACAGATTGAATCTGTGCCTACAACGAAACGATATGTTTTGTAGGCACAATTTCAAATTGTGCGAATTTGTCGTGGCACAATTTCAAATTGTGCAATTCTCTCAATGACAGATTTCTCTTTCCCATATTAATTTTACCATATTCAATAAAAAAAGTAAACCCCGTTAGAAATGCCTGTACACAAAGGTGTATAGCAAAATTTCTAACGGGGTAAAATTATCCTTTCTTAAATGCGCCGTCCAGGAACATTTTGCCCAGGATAGCACATCCCTGCAGTGAAGATTGCTCTTTTATGACGTATTTAAAATCTCCCATCCAGCGCTTCTTTGCTTCTATGAAAACAGGATTAATAGCGCCGCCAGTAAGAATCAATTCCTGGGAAAGTTTAACTTTTTGCGATAACTGTTTAAGATGCTCTCCGGTTAACTCCATGGAAGTCTTGACCATTCCCGCCAGGATATGTTCACGATTATGGGATAGATGGAGATTAGTGATGGAAGCCCATATATTCTCTACAGAGTACCTGTCTCCCGACAAATAAGGAAGAAAACCGGGTAGGTCTAAAACTTCCCCCTCCTTCTCCCGCTCAAGAACCTTTTTCAGAGCTTGCGGTAAGAAATCTTTAAAGAAACTATCTAAGCTCATATCCCGACAAAATACATTGGCGAACCACTTAAACGCTTCTCCTCCTGTATTTAGAACGAACATAGTTATCCAGCGACCAGGAATTACGTGGCAACGAATATTGTGTCTGGGAGAAGCAATGGGAGTCTCCAGGCAAGTAGTTAATATTTCGCAGGTGCCCAGGATATCCACTATCTTTCCCTGTTCAGACAATCCCACGCTCAAATCGGCACAGGCGACATCATTCCCGCCCATCAGAACCGGAATCCCTGCTTTGAGATTCAATTTCTTAGCCATCTCCGGCTTCAGAGTTCCCACCGCCTCCCAGCTATTAACAAATGGCGGCAACTTCTCCTCGGGAATTCCCAGCTCTCTGACAATCTCCAGATTCCAACCTTTCTCGGGTTTAGTAGTATTGAACAGGGCAGTCAAAGAGCCAGTGGAAGCATCCATACCGAATTTACCGGTTAAGCGAGCGCCGAAAAAGGTATTGGTATGAGCAAAAACGTGTCCGTTTTTATAGACTTCAGGAAGGTTATCTCTCCACCAGAGGATGGTAGAGGCAGTACAACCTCCGGGAACAGGAAGATTGGCTGTTTCTGATAGGAGTCTTTCTTCCCCAATTTTATCTCGAATTTCCTGAGCTTGTTTAGGAGAGCGCCTATCCATAAAAAGAACTGCCGGAGTTAAAGGATTACCTTCTCTATCGAGAATCATTGCCCCGGGAGTAGTCACACCCATAGGCATAACTTCCACATCTTCCAGTGAACTCTTCATCCGTTTACGACAGTCGAGGAAACCTGCCCACCATTTTTCTGGGTCAGAATCTGCTTTATCTCCATCATAGGCATTGATAGGATAGAAACAATTTGTCATCTCTATAAGTTCCCCTTCCCTATCAAAAAGTCCCAGTTTAAAACCTGTTGTGCCAATATCCAATGCCAGTATAACCCCTTGTCGACTCATCTGTTATCTCCCTTTAAAAGTCCTGCCTCCTCAAGGTCTTTTCTTAATTTCTCTTTCTCAGTTTCTTTCAGTCCCAGAAGAGGCTTTCTGGGAAGCCCGCCTACAAGTCCCACCAAATCCATTGCCGCCTTCACGCCGGCAACACCGTATGTACCGGAAATCTTCTTATTGAGGTCGGAAAGACGGAGATGAAGTTTCTCTCCTTCTTCTATATTTTTCTCTTTGCCCAAAAGGTAGAACTGGTGTGTTAAATCTGGAAAATAGTTGGCCATGGAAATCACCCCTCCCACAGCACCCGCAAGAACCGCTGGAAATAAGAAATTAATACTCCCTGCCATCACTACAAAATCATCAGGAACTGCCTCGATAAACTTCTCGATGCCACTGGAAGCGCTATCTTTTATCCCCGCTATATTTCTATGCTCACTCAACTTCACTACCAATTCTAATGAAAGAGTTACCCCGGAAAATTTTGGCGCATTGTACAGCAAAACTGGTTTTGCGGAACCATCAGCACATTCAGTGAAATATCCTGCCAATACCTCGTCGGTCATCCGGCTGCGGAAATAGAAAGGAGGAAGCAGATTAAAGTAATCGATTTCCATAGACTCAACTTTATTGATAAACCGCAGGGCTTGGCGGGTAGTTTCTACAAAGCAAGCGGTTATCACTTTCTGGTGGGGTGCCTTATACTGTAAAACTGTCTCCAGTATTTTTAGCTTTTCATCCTCATCGAGAGACTTGTTCTCTCCATTACTGCCCAAAACCAAAAAGCCCCTGGCCTTGGACTTAGCATAAAAACTCATATTGCGTTTAAGACCATCCCAGTCTATACTCTCATCTTTTAAGAAAGGAGTATTTATGGGAAGAAAAATACCGTTTAGATTCTGTTTGTGGTTTTCCATAGAACCTCTCTTTTAATTCAATTTCTCTATTTTGTTTTCTTCTTTTCTAACCGCTGATTAACGAAATCGACCATTCCCCTGGTAGCATTGGAAAACTCTTCGGCAGTTGCCAGAACAGCTGAGTGAGTATTAAACTCTTCCGGTGTAAGGCCATCTTCTGTATAGGCTTTCTCAAAGTAAGGAACCTGGAGAAGTTTATCCAGCTCCTCTTTGGGCGGTTCTTCTTCTATTGAGTCTTTAAACTTAATATTATCACTAATTTTCATCAGCCCTTTAATATATTTTGGCGGACAGGTGTACACAATATCTGCCCCAGCCAATTTCTCTACATGCCAGGAAGCAATCGGTTTCCCGTTTATCGGTGGACTTATACGCATAGAGCATAGGAGCATTTTACTGGGATAGTTTCTCTCTTTAACGAGCTTGTAGGCTTTTTTAAATATAGCCAGTTCAGCCCACCGCACATCTGCCTCAGAAAGCTCAATCCCTTTCTCTTCAGCTTTTTTCGCAAGGCCTCCCAAATCTCCATACCTTGCTGACATATCAGTTATGACCGACCTCCATCTGGTGAGGTCAACGCCATTCTTTTTGGCAATCTCCAGTCCCTCTTTCACCGCATTGGCGCAA
>WJOT01000070.1 GCA_009619095.1 Clostridia bacterium | reverse complement strand
TTGATTGAATTGACCAGGACAACCGGATACTTAACGCTGATTTCTCTGGCTAAGTTCAAAGCATGGTCAAAGTTACCTTTAATGGCAATCACCTGGGCGCCATGAATCAGTGCCTGGGAAAGCTTCCCTAAAGCCACTGCTCCCTCGGGAATCAGAACTACACATTTTAGCTTCGCCTTTGCCGCATAGGCTGCTGCCGAAGCCGAAGTATTCCCCGTAGAGGCGCAGATAACTGCACTGGCACCTTCTTCCACAGCCTTGGACATAGCCACAGTCATCCCCCGGTCCTTAAACGAGCCGGTAGGATTCAGGCCCTCATATTTCAAATAGATCTTAGAGTCGACTCCCAGACTGACTCTCAGGTTTTCCGCTTCAATTAACGGTGTATCCCCCTCCAGGAGAGTTACAATAGGAGTCTTCTCGGTAACCGGTAAATAATTCTTATATCTTCTGATTACACCCTGATATACCACTCAAATTAACCCATTCAATGTATGGCAGAGATAGGAAGCTTACGCTTCTTCTATTCTAATAAATCTGCTCTCTTTCCTGACAATCTTAAGGCCGTCTATCTCTCTCAACGCTTTCCTGATGGCTCCCTCTCTTGCCCTGTGAGTTACCATTATGATGGGAACTTCTCTTGAGGAAGCGCTCCCCTTCTGGAAGACAGAGGCGATGGAGACTCCATTTTTCCCCAGGATACCTGATATCTTGGAAAGAACACCCGGGAGGTCAACAACGGTAAACCTTATATAATACTTCGTTTCTATTTTGTTAATATCGAGTAGGTTGAGTTTCTTTTTTGGGTCACACAATACATAAGGCACACGACCGGCTATATTGTGATAGACATTCCTGGAAAGATAAATAATGTCGCTAACCACAGCAGAAGCCGCGGGCATCTGGCCAGCGCCTTTCCCGTAAAACATCGTCTCCCCCACAGCATCTCCGGTAATATAGACAGCATTATATTCTTCATCTACTGAAGTCAGAAGATGCTCCTGGGGAATGAAGGTGGGATGCACGCGCACATCTATCCCTCTATTGGTCACTTTTAGAATTGCTAAGAGTTTAAGAATATAGCCAAATTCAATCTTACCATATCTTATATCTTCCTGAACAATGTGCGTGATTCCTTCACAGTAGACATCTTTCAAGTTAACCTGGGCGCCAAAGGCAATCGACCCCAAAATAGCAAGTTTGTGCAGAGTATCTATGCCCTCCAAGTCTATAGAAGGATCTGCTTCAGCAAAACCTGCTCTCTTCGCCTGAGCTAAAGCACTTTTAAAGGTGAGTTCTTCCTTAGACATCTTAGTTAAAATATAGTTAGTTGTCCCATTAAGGATACCCAGGATTACCTTAATCTTATTAGCCGATAGTCCTTCGTTCAATGCCTGAATTACAGGAATTCCCGCACCTACACTCGCTTCAAAATAGACCAATACTCTATGTTTTCGGGCTTCTGAAAATACCTCTGCCCAGTCCCTGGCCAAGAGTGCCTTGTTGGCTGTAACCACATGTTTTCCTTTCTCGAGGGAAGCAAGTAGTATCTTTCTTGCTGGTTCATATCCTCCAATTAGTTCTACGATAATATCTATCTCTGGATTGTTCAGGATTTGGTTAAAATCTTTAGTTATAATACCATTTCTAATTTTCATCCGCTGGGCCAACCTAAGCCGAGCTGGGTCTTTATCGCAGATAGCTCTTATAGAGACTTCTGTTCCCACCTTCTGTTTAATAATTAGACTATTCCTTTGCAAAAGCTCGATTACACCTGCACCTACCGTGCCTAATCCTATAAGACCTAAATTGACTTTCCTTTTCATAAACTTTCCCTACCGAAAATTTAGATTCTGGCCGAGTCCGATAACTATCCCTACCTTCTAACATCCTAAAATTTGAAAGATAGTTTGCGAAGACTTTAGGAATTTTAGCCAAAAAACAAGGATGACCTATTCCCTTAATGCGAAGGGATTTGGTGTAGCGAGCATTAGAATTTTTAGCCAAAAATCGAAGATTAGAGTTTAGCCCCGCGAAGACGGGGGAAACTCCTGAGATTTTTGGCGGTGCTCGAAAAAGATATTCCCTTCGGGAATACTTCCATAGGGGTTTCACCCCTCTGGCGTTCACCAAATGTCCACCGGACATTTGCTTCTCTGTCACCCCTTGGGGGAAATCAGATTATTTCCCCCAAACCCCCTAATCCGCATCCCGATGTTCATCGGAATGCTTACAAAAAATTGTCAGCGAGCGAACCAAATTCCGAGCATTCCCCTAACCGAGCGACTCCGATAACTATCTCTTCATCCTACCACCACCCGTTCGCGGTGGACCTTCCTTCAAAAACTTCTTCAGTCGTAATAAAGCATCGTGAAATCTATTATAGTGTGTAACCAATGCCATACGCACAAAGCCTTCCCCATAACTACCAAAGCCAATCCCAGGAGCGACCGCTATCCCTGTTCTTTCTATTAACAGTTTAGCAAATTGGAGAGAAGACATACCTTCAAATTTCTCTGGCAACTTGGCCCAGAGATACATAGTGGCTTTCGGTTTTTCTACTTTCCAACCGATTCTATTCAGACCATCCACAAACTTGTCCCGCCTTCTTTTATACTCAGCCACAGAATCCTGTACGCATTTCTGAGAAGCACTCAAAGCCAAAACGCCTGCCAGTTGAATGGCAGTAAATACTCCAAAATCGAGATAACTCTTCAATCTTTCCAGAGATCTCAAGAGTTCTCTATTACCCGCGCAGAATCCCAGCCTCCACCCAGCCATATTGTAAGTCTTAGAAAAGGAGTGAAACTCCAATCCCACATTTTTTGCTCCAGGTGTTTGAAGGAAGGAGGGAGGCTTAAATCCATCAAATGTTATTTCCGAGTAGGCAAAGTCATGGCAGACAATGATGTCATACTTCTTGGCAAAAGCCACCACCTCTTTGAAAAAAGAGATATCCTCCACTACCGCTGTGGTAGGGTTGTTGGGATAGCTTAGAAACATCAGCTTTGCCTGCTTGGCAACTTTGGATGGAATCTTTTCCAGCTCTGGCAAATAATTTTTTTCAGGAAGAATGGGTATATCATAGACTTCTCCACCAGCTAAAATCACCCCATTGCGGTGGATAGGATATGCCGGATTGGGCACCAAGGCGAGGTCACCAGGGTCAAGATAAGCCATACACATATGCCCAATTCCCTCTTTTGAACCAATCAGAGCCAGAACTTCGCTTTCCGGGTCTAATTTTACCTTGAACTTTTTCCAATACCAATCGGCAACTGTTTTTCTAAACTTGGGCATCCCTTTGGCCTGTGGATAACGATGGGTGCGTGGATGGTTTTTTATTGTCTCACAAAGCCTCTCTACGATATGGGATGGGGTGGCCATATCAGGGTTACCCATACCCAAATCGATAACATCCAGCTTCTTAGCGTAAGCCTCCTGTTTAAGGACATTTATTACACCAAAAAGATACGGAGGCAATTTGTTCAGTTTTTCAGCACAGCGCATAGAAGAATACCGCTAATACAAGATAATCCCTTCGGGGTTACTTCCATAGGGGCTTTGCCCCTCTGGCGCTCCAAAATGTCCACTGGACATTTACTTCTCTGTCCTCCGGGGCGCTCACTGTCTCGCGCCCGCGCCTTTCCCTCGCTTCGCTCGGTCGTCGCTCCTTATTCGTCGCTCCAGCGGTCCTTCGGACCCGGGGCGCTCACTGTCTCGCGCCCGCGCCTTTCCCTCGCTTCGCTCGGTCGTCGCTCCTTATTCGTCGCGACCGGCGCCCCTTGAGGGAAACCAGATTGTTTCCCTCAAACTCCCTAATCCGCATCCCGATTGAAAATCGGGATGCTTCAAACTTTATCCATCTCCATTTTCAGACACCCGTTCTCTAAAATGTGTACAAATCTGTACACGGCTTACCCCCACACCAATTATGATAATACAGAATTAATATAATTGGTGTGGGGGTAAACCTCGTTAGAAATTTTGCTATACCTCTTTGCGTAGGCCCCATTAGAAATAGAATTTCTAACGGGGCCAAACCTTTTTTCCTACACTATCTCTATTGAAGGACAGGGCCTTCTAACAGGCTAAAAAACAGAGTGATGTTTCCACCTTACGATTTCAGTGTTTTCTTCAAGCTGAGACTGGGTTTAAATAATACCCTCTTGCCAGCAGCGATTTGGATAGTCTCCCCAGTCTTTGGATTTCTTCCTGTCCTCGGCTTGGTCGACTTCACTCTGAATGTGCCTAAACCAGCAATAATTACTCGGCCTTCAGATTTCAAAGAGTCCACAATGTTCGTTACCATAGCCTTTACAGCCCTTCCAGCCGCAGCCTTCTTAATCTTTCCTGCTTTTGCCACACTCTCTATTAGCTGAACTTGATTCACCCTTACTCACCTCCTCTCTACTTGTCCCGCCACTGTGATGCTCGGCCCAATTACTTTCTTCATCACTCATACATAGGAATACTATTTAGAGGAACAACTCCTAAATAGCCTAGATAACTGCAGTGGCATGGATCAATTAATATTTACTTATTAGATTAACTCGTTTTTTATACCATATTTTATATAGCCTGTCAAGAATATTATCCAAAGCCTTAATTAATCAAAAGAAATAAGCCAATCTACCTGGCATATTCCAGGACTAAAACTGTCTGTTTAGAAGGCAGGGATTCCTTATTTCCTTGCCATTCCCCTTTTTTTTCTACTTTCGTAAACCCTTTCAGGAATTCCTTACAGGAATCGATACCAATACTGCAAGCTTCTGTTCTATAATGCATAGGAATAATCAATCTGGGATTCAATTGCTGGGAAACTTCTCGTGCCTCCCGACCATCTATCGTAAAAGTGCCTCCCACAGGAATAAACAGAACATCCACTTCTCCTATCTCTTTCTGTTGGTCACTACTTAAGAGGTGCCCCAGGTCTCCCAGGTGGCAGAATCTCACCCCATCAATAGCAAAAACGAAAATAGTGTTGGTCCCTCGCTGAGCGCCTTTGTTTTTATCGTGGAAACTTTTGATGCCTTTAAAGATTATCCCCTTAACCTTCTTCTCTCCCACATCTTTCACCACCTCAGGGTCACCCTGAAGCAAGTCCACCGCATTATGGTCAAAATGGCTATGACTCACAGTAACCACATCCGGCTTCTCTTTAGGAATGCTGTATCCTACAGACTCATCAAAGGGATCGGTAATGACCTTTGTTCCATCCTCTGCTTCTACCAAAAAGCTGGCATGCCCGAACCATTTAATTCTCATAATCCCCTCCTTTTTCATCTGTAATTTTGCCGAGAGCAAAAAACCAAATCCAATGACCACAGCACCCAGTAGCAAAAACATAATTTTTCTTCTCATCCTCCACCTCCCAGCCATTCCAAAATATACACACCTACCATTACTAAAAGATAGTTTGTGAGGAGCGCTTGGAATTTTAGCCAAAAAACCGAGGACAAGTGTTCCCCGAGGAAACACTTCCATAGGGGTTTTACCCCTCTGGCGTTCACCCCGATTCCATCGGGGTTCTCTGTCCTCCGGGGCGCTCACCGTCTCGCGCCCGTCGCTAACACGTCCCGATTTATTCATCGGGACAGCGACCCCTTGGGGGAAATCAGATTATTTCCCCCAAACCCCCTAATCCGCATCCCGATTGAAAATCGGGATGCTTCACTCATTCTCTTTCAAGCAAAAATTTGTTCGAGCCCCGATAAATCGGGGGGAGTTTATTTTTGCGCCCTGCAGAGTCCAAGGTTTTTTGGCGCTAAAAAATTCCTCGGCAACGAACAAACTATCTTTTAGTTCACATCTTCTGGGGAGCGGAAATCCCCAGCAGACCCAAACCATTACTTATCACTAATTGAATCGCTCCCACGAGCTTTAAGCGGAATTGGGTAGCGCTTTTATCACCACTTAAGACTCTATACTTATCATAGTAATGGTGGAAACATTTAGCCAGGTCTTGTAAATATCCGGTCAGATGGTGCGGCTCATACCTCTGGGCACAATTCTTGACAACTTCTGGATATCGGGATAGCCTCTTTATGATCTCAATCGACTCTTTTTCCTCTTCTTCGGTTCTCTCCGTAAGAGAGACTTTTTTATATTCTTTTTTCCTCTTTTCCCGGAAGATACTGCAGATTCGTGCATGGGCATACTGAACATAATATACAGGATTCTCCGGAGACTGTTTCTTGGCTAATTCCAGATCGAAATCCAAGCGACTGTCGGCTCCGCGCATCAAAAAGAAGAACCTCGAGGCGTCTTTCCCCACCTCTTCCATAACTTGTCTCAAGGTCACAAACTCACCTTCCCTTGTGGACATTGAAACCTGTTGCCCCCCACGCCTCAGGCTCACTAATTGATAAAGGATTATTTTCAGGTCTTCTGGCGAAATTCCCAGAGCAGCTACTGACGCCCTTATCCTATCCACATAGCCATGATGGTCAGCACCCCAGACATTAATAACTTTCTTAGAACCTCTCTTGAATTTATGGTAATGGTAAGTAATATCAGAAGTAAAGTAAGTAGGTTTCTTATTCTCCCTGATTACTACCCGGTCCTTTTCATCACCAAATTGAGAAGATTTAAACCACTGTGCACCGTCCCTCTCGTAAATTAAATTCTTGCTTTTCAATGAATTGACAATTTTCTTAACTTTATTTTTTTTGTAAAGCGAACTTTCAAAAAACCATCTATCAAACTTAACCCCAAAATCTTCCAGATCTTTTCTTACCCAACTGAGTATTTTCTGAACGGCGTACTCCCGACAATCGAATGACTTCTTCTTGCCGTATTTGGACTCAAGCTCTTCTGCTATCTCCTTCACATAAGGTCCTCGATATGCACCTTCGGGAAGAGACACTTCCTCTCCGCGTAACTCTTTCTGTCTTATGTTTATCGACTTTTCCAGGAGGTCTATCTGGTTGCCAATATCGTTAACATAATACTCTTTTACTACCTGATATCCTGTCTCTCTTAAGATGTTTGCCAGAGAATCGCCAATGGACGCACCTCTGCCATGTCCAACATGCAAAGGTCCGGTAGGATTTGCCGAGACAAATTCTATCAGGATTTTCATTCCCTTGCCGATATTGGTTTTCCCGTAATTTTTCCCCTCTTTTAAAATCATAGCCAGTTCTCTATGCCACCGTTTTCTCACTATGTATATATTAATGAAACCAGGTTTTGCTACTTCTATGCGCTCTATTGTGTCAGGTTCCACTTCCTGAAGGGCTCTGGAGATACCCTCGGCAATCTCTATAGAGAGCTTTTCTGTTTTCGACCCTGCTATTAAAGCAACATTAGTAGCAAAGTCTCCACCAATCTCTTCAGGTGCAAATTCTAAACTATAATCGGGAATCTCCAGATGCAACTTCTTCAGCACCTCATCGATTCCCTTTTTAAGTTCATTTTTGATTCTCAATCTATCCTTCCTCAAAATTCTTATAATTTACTTGACCTCTTGGGCTTTTTTCTCTTTCCCTCTTGGAATTTTACCTTTTTCCCTTCCACCCAGAGTTTCTCCAACCCATAGAACTTCCTTGTCGGTTCGTAAAACACGTGGACAATTACTCCCACATAATCTATAAGTAACCACTGTGCCTGTTTTTCTCCTTCTATATGGAGGGGGCGAATCCCTTTACCTTTTAATTTTGAAACTATCGACTCAGCAATAGTCTCCACGTGTATATTAGATCTACCGTTACAAATGACGAAATAATCTGTAATCGATGTCAATTTACGGATATCCAATATTAAAATCTCTTTTGCCTTCTTCGTTAAAGCAAGACCCGCACATTCTTTAGCTAAATTTCTGAAATTTATTACTGTGTGAATCTGCCTGTGTCCTCCAATCTTTATTCAGGCTCGCCAATTCCCATAAAGTCATTACCGAGAACAATTGAGATATCGACAAACCGCGTCTTGTCAATCTCAGTTTTTACCACGCTCGAGCCAACTATTTTTGCTACTTTATGAGCCAATTCAACATCGCCAAGACGATCTATAACTATAGTATATTTCTTATAAATTCCAAAATTACCCCAGCGAACAGCA
>WJOT01000116.1 GCA_009619095.1 Clostridia bacterium | reverse complement strand
AACTATCTCATCCCTCGTCGCCTGGCCTGGGAGGCTAACGAGAAGAATATCCGCAGGTTGAAAGAGGAGAAGCGAAAAGAAGGAGAGAAAGACGAGAAGATTTTGAGATCAGCAGTCACATTTTCCAGTAAGTTAGATAAAATTTCTTGTACCATTACTGTAAAGACAGGAGAGAGTGAGAAGATTTTTGGGGCGGTTACTTCTTCCGATATTCGAGAAGCTCTAATTTCCAAAGGAATAAATGTGGGTAAAAAAGATATACTTCTGGATGAGCCGATCAAGAAATTGGGAGTCTATACAGTGGAAGTTAGAATTCATCCAAAAGTTACAGGGAGAGTAAAAGTCTGGGTAGTAAAAGAGTAAATATCTAAAGCTGTTCTGGTTATTAATGAGTAGGGGCCCCGATGGATCGGGATGGTCGCCCGAAGGAAGGGACGGCACGCCGAAAAATCGGCATAAACTGCGTCTGTCCCCTACAGGAAGGCGAAGCTTACGCTTTGCCGCTACATTGGAGGGAGAAAATGGTCGATTTAATAGATAAAATTCCACCACAGAACTTGGAAGCTGAGCGTTCGGTATTGGGAGCGATGCTTATCGAAAAGGAAGCAATTGCTAAAGCTATAGATTTTTTGAGAGAGGAAAGTTTTTATAGTGAAGCACACCAGAAGATTTTCCAGGCGATTATCGACATCTACGATAAGAATAAAGCAGTTGACTTCGTCACTGTTGCTGAAGAGTTAAAAAAAGCAAAGCTACTCAAAGAAGTGGGAGGTGCTACCTATCTGAGTAATCTGATAGATAGTGTTGCCACAGCAGCTAATATTGAGTACTATGCCAAGATTGTGCAGGAGAAAGCGGTCCTCAGAAATTTAATTAGAGTAGCTACGCAGATTGTAACCGATGGCTATACCGATACCAAAGACGTCAGTGAAATTCTGGACCAGGCAGAGCAGGCAATCTTCGGTATCACCCAGAGCAAAGTTCAACCAGGATTCATCCCTGTTTCTGAAATGGTACATGGGAGTATTGAGACTATCGAAAGTTTATACAAGAAGAAAGAGAAGGTTCCTGGAGTGCCTTCAGGGTTTATAGATTTGGATAGGAAGACAGGAGGATTCTATGCCTCAAATCTAATAGTTGTTGCTGGACGTCCTTCCATGGGAAAGACCTCATTTTGTTTGAGTATTGCCCGTAATGTAGGAGTTAACGAATCTCTTCCGGTAGCAATCTTCAGTTTGGAAATGTCTCGAGAAGAATTAGTTTTGCGCTTTCTATGTTCAATGGCTAAAGTGAGTGTGCATAAGGTGCGAACAGGTTTCATAGATAAGAAGGACTGGACTCCTCTAACCAATGCCGCTTCCGTTCTTTCCAACGCTCCCATTTTCATCGACGATTCTCCTGCAATTTCGGTCTTAGAGATGAAAGCCAGATCCCGGCGATTACAATCTGAGCGGGGACTCTCTCTAGTCATTGTCGATTACTTACAACTTATGCCTGGCCGCACGGGAAGGTCCGAGTACCGGCAGCAGGATATCTCGGAAATTACACGCTCTCTAAAAAGTATGGCTAAGGAATTAAAGGTTCCTGTTATAGCTATCTCCCAGTTGTCCAGGGAGACGGAAAAGAGAACATCGAAAAGGCCACAACTTTCCGATTTGAGGGAGTCCGGGGCAATAGAACAGGATGCCGACCTGGTTACCTTTATTTATCGAGAAGATTATTACGACGCCAAAAATGCTCTCCCGGGAGTTACAGAAATAATTATTGGAAAACAACGGAATGGCCCCACCGGTTCAGTGAAGCTGAAATTTTTGAATGAATATACTTCTTTTGAGAATTTAACAAAACAACCTGAATAAAATATGCCAAAATCTCATTATCCTTCCAATTATGTTCTTCCTTTTCTCCGGCCAACCTGGGCTGAAATTGATTTAGGTGCCTTTAGACATAATTTCCGAGAGATAAAAAGAAAACTCAGGAAAAGTGTATCCTTACTTCCGGTAGTTAAGGCTGATGGTTATGGTCATGGTATGGAAGAAATCGCTCGCGCCAGTCTATCTTGTGGAGCGAGGCTTTTAGGAGTAGCCAATATTGAAGAAGGAATATTCTTGAGAAAGAGAAGGATTACAGCACCCATCCTTATTCTGGGAAGTGTTTACCCCTTGTCCAATTTTACTTATATTCTAAGATATAATCTTTCACCCATAATTTGTAGCCTTCAGGCTTCCCAGGAGCTTTCTAAAATTGCCAGGCGAAGAAAGAAGAAAGTAAAAGTTCATATAAAAGTAGATACGGGAATGGGACGCATCGGCATTTCAGCGGAAAATGCTGCAAATCTTGTCAAGAAAGTTATCCAGTTGCCAGGGATAATTGTTGAGGGAATCTTCACCCATCTTGCAGCAGCAGATAGCGATTACCAGTTCACTATGGAGCAGATTGGAAAGTTCCAATCAGTTATTAATGAGCTCAAGCGAGATAATATAAACATAAAATATAGACATGCAGCTAACTCTACAGCTATTCTCAGGTATTCAGATGCCCATTTTAACTTAGCCAGGCCCGGGATATCGCTCTACGGTCTTATTCCCTTTGAAGGAGCAGAAAGAGAGATAGACTTAAAACCGGTAATGCAACTCAAGACGAAAATTGTATTTATAAAGAGAGTGAAGAAAGGAACGAGCATAAGTTACGGCCGAACATGGAAAGCAAACAGGGACTCTATAATTGGAACACTTCCCATAGGCTATGCTGACGGATACAATCGTTTGCTGTCGAATCGGGCTGAGGTGTTGATTTGTGGAAAAAGAGTTCCCCTTGTGGGAAGGGTATGTATGGATATGTGTATGGTTGATGTTACTTCCCTGCCAAATGTTAAGGTCGGCGAGGAAGTAGTATTAATCGGTTCTCAAGGAAAAGAGAAGATAACTGCCGATGAGATTGCTAAACTGACCGGGACTATTACCTACGAGGTAGTCTGCGGAATCAGTAAGAGAGTTCCACGAATCTACTTGTAGGCACAATTTCAAATTGTGCAGCAGATTTGTAGGCACGATTTCAAATCGTGCAGGGAGTTAAGAATGAAGAAAAATAGAGTAAAGGAGATTATAAAGAAAGGCAAGGTTGCCTTGGGCCCATTTATGAAGTTTACTGATCCAGCTTCAGTGGAGATTGCTGGAAAGGCAGGGTTCGATTTCGTTATAATTGATATGGAACATGGACCTGTGTCGGTGGAGACTGCACAGAATTTGATAAGGGCAGCAGAGTTAGTAGATATCACGCCGATCATAAGGGTGACTGAAAATGAGCCTGGATTGATACTGAGAGCTTTAGATATCGGTGCAGGTGGTGTGGAGGTTCCACAAATTGGGAATAAAGAAGATGCCTTAAGGTTGGTTCAATCGGCCAAGTTTGCTCCCCGGGGAAGCCGCGGGGTGTGTCGCTTTGTGAGAGCTGCTGACTATTCTGCCTCGGACCGCTACAAATATTTTGAAGATGCTAATAGAGAGACTATAACCATACCCCATATTGAAGGGACAAAAGGAATAAGTAACCTGAAAGAGATCTTGTCGGTTGAGGGCCTGGACATTATATTTGTTGGACCTTATGACCTTTCTCAATCACTCAATATACCCGGCCAGGTGAACGATCCTAAAGTCGTGGAGAAGATGAGAGAAGTAGTCAGTATCTCCAAAAAAGCTGGACTTGCCGTGGGCACATTTGTTGATGATGTTAAAGCTGCAAAGAAATGGATTGCTCAGGGAGTTCAGTATATCTCTTTTTCTGTAGATGTGGGAATTTTCTACGAAGCCTGCAAGAGTGTCGTCAAAGAACTTAAGGAGTAGTGGAGAGATAGCTCCGCATCAATGAGTCCCCTCTCCCCTCGGGGAGAGTAACAGCTCCGCGTCCACGAGTCCCCTCTCCCCTCGGGGAGAGGGTTAGGGTGAGGGGGACTTTGCTTCGCTACTCCAAATGGAGTAAATGATGCCACCTAAGATTGTCATAACTATGGGTGATTCTGCAGGAGTAGGGCCTGAGGTTATTGTCAAGGCTTTAAGTCTACCCGAGACATATAAGATTTGTCAACCGATAGTAATTGGTGATGCCAAAGTTTTAGCGTCGGTTTTACAGTTTTCGAAGAGTCTGGCGTCGGAAGGAGAGCTGAGGCTTAATCCCATCAAAGACATTAGAAAGGCAAGATTCAATTATGGTGTTATCGACCTCTTTGATTTAGGCAATATAGACATCGATAGACTAAAGCCAGGGAAAGTTGACCCTATGTGTGGTAAGGCAACATTCGAATATATAAAGAAGGGAAGCGAAATAGTCAAGAATGGCGGAGCTGAAGGTATGGTTACTGCTCCCCTCTGTAAGAAATCGATGGAAGATGCAGGATTTTCTTATCCCGGGCATACAGAGCTCTTAGCCGAACTTACCGGAACGAAAGATTTCGCTATGATGCTGGTGGGAGGGAATTTAAGGGTAGTCTTAGTGACCCGACATCTCCCTTTAAAAGAGGTAGCCTCTTCGCTTAGTAAACAAAAGGTTCTTCTCGCCATAAGATTGGGAGTGGAGGCGATGAAGGCTTTGGGAATAGATTCACCTAAAGTAGGGGTCTGTGCCTTAAACCCCCATGCCGGTGAATGGGGAATTCTGGGGAAGGAAGAGATTGAGACGATTATTCCGGCTATAGAAGAGGCGAGAAAAGAAGGAATAGCCATTAACGGTCCCCTTCCCAGCGACAAAGGATTTTATGATACTGCTGGAGGCAGATACGACTTAGCTATCGCAATGTATCACGACCAGGGGCAGGTTCCCGTAAAGCTTTTATCTTACACCAAAAGTGTTAACGTTACTTTGGGTTTGCCCTTTGTGCGCACTTCCCCATGCCACGGAACAGGTTTCGATATTGCCGGGCAGAATAAAGCAAATCCCCAGAGTTTTATCGAGGCAATAAAACTAGCAGCAAAGTTGATAAAGGGATAGTTATCGGAGTCGCTTGGTTAGCTGCACAGATTGAATCTGTGCCTACAATAGCATTTGTAGGCACGGTTTTAACCGTGCAGAAGACTTCATCCCCAAAGTGATTGAAAGATGATAATGGAAAGATTTAGACCGCGCAAGCGGTGGGGACAGAATTTTTTGGTTGACCATAATATTGCCAGGAAGATAGTCTCTTCTGCCGAACTGAGTCCCAAAGATATAGTGTTGGAAATCGGTGCAGGGAAAGGAATTCTGACTGGCAAGATTGCTTCCCAGGTAAAGAAAGTCATTGCTGTAGAGATTGATAAAAAACTATGTAGTTTTCTTCGGGAAGAACTGAAAAGTTACAAAAACGTAGAAATTATAGAAAGAGATTTCTTGAAATTGGATATTTCCCAGTTTTTAGGCTCAGGCTCCAGGTCGTCTGTAAAAGTTATTGCAAATCTGCCCTATTATATAACTTCACCAATCATTATAAAATTACTGAATATGAAAGGGTGGTCGGAAGCTACCTTTATGCTCCAGAAAGAGGTAGGAGAGAGAATTACAGCTAGCCCCGGGGGCAAAGATTATGGTTCATTATCCATTCTGGTACAGTATCATTGCTATGTGGAAAAGCGATTCAATGTATCCAGAAATGTATTTCGTCCCAAGCCAGATGTCGATTCGGTTGTTATTAAGTTGAAACTGTTGAAGCGTCCCAGAATAAAAGTAAAAAATAAAAAGCTATTCTTTGAAATTGTTCATGGAGCTTTTTCCCAGAGAAGGAAGAAATTGAGTAATTCCATTAGCAATGTTCTAAAAATAGATAAACACCTCTTAGAAGAACTGTTGGAAAGATTGAATATCTCACCCGCTCGCAGGGCAGAGACCTTAAGCATAGAAGAGTTTGCTACGATTTCCGACTCCTTGATTGGTAGTCGCTCCGATTCATCGGAGCGTTAAGGAGTAGCAGACCTTGGTCTGCGTCTTATAGGTAGCCATAGACTTCAGCCTGCGTCTTTTGTACCAAAAATGAAAAGAGCTTATATTTTCTTGGTTTTTTTCTTGCTGATAGGGTCGGTTGTCCTTATCTCCTTTTTTCAGAATAAGGATGTGGCCGACTCCTTTTCTCCGGAAGTCGTGGTTTCCACAGGGACATTTGCCCGGGGTGATTCCCTTTACAGTTGTCTGAGTAGCCACGGAATTTCTCCTAAGGAAATTCTGGTTTTACAGAAACTGCTCAATCCTCTTTTCGATACCAGAAGATGCTACCCGGGTGATAGTTATAAGATAATCGCCTCTACAAGCGGGGTTCTGGAGGGATTCAATTACTATTCAGGACCTCTCGATATATATGGGGTTAAGAAATCTCCTTCTGGAGAGCTAATTGCCTTTCACCAGAAAATCCCTTTAGAGAAGCGTATTCTTGGATTAGTAGGAAGAATAGAGACTTCTCTTTACGAATCTATGGTTCAGCTTGGACAATCTCCAGAACTTACTATGAGGTTTGCCGATATATTTGCCTGGCAGGTCGATTTCCTGACCGAACCCCGTCCTGGTGATACATTCAAGTTAGTTTGGGAAAAATCTTATAAAAAAGGAGAAGAATTTTCCGATGGACGGATATTGGTTGCCCAATATTTGGGTAAAGAGGGAAGTCATACAGCAATACTTTTTGAAGGCCCGGAAGGTCATAAAGATTATTATACGATAAAAGGTGAATCATTAAGGAAAAAATTCTTACGGTCTCCCCTGAACTATCGTAGAATTAGTTCTTATTTCTCCTACAAGAGGTTCCATCCGATTCTGAAGTACTATCGTCCACACCTGGGTATCGACTATGCCGCTCCTTTGGGTACTCCAGTGGTAAGTATTGGAGATGGAGTGGTAACTTATGTGGGATGGAAGAACGACTATGGGAGGTTTGTTAAGGTCAGACATCAAAATGGTTACTACTCCACTTATGGTCACCTCTCTCGATATGGAAGAGGAATAAAGAGAGGGGTTAAGGTAAAGCAGGGTCAGGTGGTTGGCTATGTGGGAACAAGTGGATTATCTACAGGGCCACATTTAGACTTTAGGGTAGTTCGTAACGGAAAGTTCGTCAATTTTTTGAAAATTCAAATTCCTGCTGCCGGATCTGTAAAAGATAAATACAGGAAAGAATTTGAGATAACAAAGAGGGAACGCCTATCCCAGGTGGGAATACTCTCCTCCTACCGTTCATTTCCCCACCAAATTGTAGCCGCAGAGCGATAGCTCCGCGTGATAATCTCTCCACTATAATCACGCCTTAAAAAACACCCGCTTAAAAATTAACAAAAAATTAACAAAAAATTAACATTTTCTTAACCTATCCATAACATCGACAGTATATACTTAGAGAGGGAGATTGTAAGTCAGACGGACAAAGATTTTACAATTCGTTTATATAAGTGTTACAAATAGAGGATATACTGATTTGTAATTACCATTTACATAAGGCGAAAAATCCGACAAAGGCAAACTCCGAGTAATCGGAGGGCGTCCCGAATTTTTGGGATCCCGACTGAGAAGTCGGGGCAAAACTACGGGCCCCACACCCAGAATGCTGGGTGGGGGGTAGCCGGGTTACCGAAGATTAAAAATTTTTGGTAACCCGGTTTTTTTATAAGGGAATTGAATAAGGAGTAGCGGAGCGCCAGCTCCGCATCAATGAGTTTCCTCTCCCTCGGGGAGAGGGTTAGGGTGAGGGGGGACTTTGCTTCGCTATTCCAGTTTTGGAAAGGGAAATATGAACAGATTAAAAGTTCCAAAGACCATTTTAATTACATTTATTTTCCTGCTAACCTCTCAATTTATCAACCTCGCATACGCCTCTGACCCGGGAACAACAGGAGCAAACTTCCTGAAGATAGGAGTTGGACCGCGGGCAGTGGGAATGGGAGAGGCACAGGTAGCAATCTGCAATGATATAACCAGTGTGTTCTGGAATCCGGCAGGTTTAGTAAGGATAGAAAGCCAGGAAGCCTCCTTTATGTACAATCTATGGTTTGAAAGTATAAGCTCGCAATATTTCGGCTATACCTACCCCCATCCCACCCTGGGCACATTTGCTGGAAGCATCAA
>WJOT01000078.1 GCA_009619095.1 Clostridia bacterium | reverse complement strand
TCACCCTTTAGTCCAAAATGCTTGGTATATTTTTTCTCAGTTAAAGCTCTGTTTAAATCAAATCCTTTCCCATTATCTTTTACGATAAGGTGAAGATTTCTATTCTTATCAGTTCTTAATCTCAAATCTACATTCTTTGCCATAGCGTGCTTCCCTACATTGTTCAGCGCCTCTCGAATAATTCGATAGATGCCTAATTGTATCCTTGTGGGTAGAGTAGTATCCAATTTAAGATTTAAACGATATACAATCCCTGTCTTTCTACGAAATTCTTCCAAATACTGTCTCAACACAGTAGCAAAACCCATCCTGTGAAAGTTCGGGAGCTGCAACCTAAATATTATATCCCGGTTCGACTTAATGCTTTTTGTCAACATCTTTCTCATTTCCACCAGCTCTCCCCTTACCCTTTCCGGGTCTTTGTCCAGAACTCTCTCACAAAGCTCAATCTTCAAAAGGGCAGATACCAGGTTCTGAGAGCAAAAATCATGAATCTCCCGTGCCAACCTGTTCCTTTCTTCTGTAACTCCCACTCCCTTATACAGCTCGACCAGTAATTTGGTTCTCTTATTTATTTCTTTCTCCAGCTCATTTGTGCGTTCTTTTAACTTGTCCTCTAATCTTTTTCTTTCTGTAATATCGGAAATAATTGCGATGGCTCCATTAAATTTCCCCTTTTTGTCAAAACTAGGAACACCACTAATAGACAGGAATAATTTTTCCCCTTTCTTTGTTCTAAACTTTAAAGTATAACGCGAAGAGTAACCCTTGCTTCTCTTTTTCAACTCCATTTTTATTTTATCTTTGCTCTTGCCTATCAGAAAGCGAGTAAGACTCTTACCCAAAATTTCATTTTTACTATAACCTGTAATATCACAGACCTTACGATTAACAAAAATTGGCAACATCTTCTTATTAGTAACGTACAAACCTTCTCCCAAGTTTTCAACCAAAACTCTAAATTCCTTCAATTCTTGTAATTGATACTGCTTATCCACAATTTTTTCTCCTGACAAACCGGAAATTTTGAAGGAATGGCCACTGCACTAATTATTCTTCTTACGCAAAATTTATGTTACCACAACTAATCAATAATGTCAACTACAAATCGTCTGTTCCTTATTTTCCCATCGATTGCTGTGCATGGAAGGGGTAATCTCTCTTCGGCTCTCCCCTTATCTCCCAGAGCCTCAGAGCCGGCTCACTCGCTGCCGCAGTCCTTCGGACCCCGGGGCGCTCAAGCGTCTTCCGCCCGTCGCTACCCGGAGCTCCTTATTCGTCGCTCCAGCGACCCATGCTTCTCTTCAGATGACCTCGGCGTTCGCGGGCTTCGGTCCTTCGGACCCCGGGGCGCTCACCGTCTCGCGCCCGTCGCTACCCGGAGCTCCTTATTCGTCGCTCCAGCGACCCCTCCTGTGAATCATGCGGAAGGGGTGAGATTCTCCTCGTCGCTCTCCCCATTCTCCCTCGCTCCTGCGGCTGCCCGCTCACTTCCGCTCATCCTTCGCTCTTCCTCCCACGGGTCGGCGTTCGCGGGCTTCGAATCTCTCCTGTGAATCAAACGGAAGGGGTGAGATTCGAACTCACGTTCCAATTACTCGGAAACTGGTTTTCAAGACCAGCGCCATCAACCGCTCGGCCACCCTTCCACTTACTCCTTCTTCTTCTCCTCTGATCCTGAGGGTTTGAATCCTTTTCTTTCCCATCTATTCTTCTTTTTTTGCCACCCAGTAATTCTCCAGTCAACATGTCTTATATCACGCAGGGCCAGTATTTCCCTCTCCACCTTCCTCAGTTGACTGGAGACTGCTAATTCATTATGTCCGTCTACTTTATCTCCCATAAATGCCAAATCCCCTTTAATACAAACTGTATCCTTTACTGTATTTACTAACAGTCCAGGCACGTTAATCCAGTTCCTGTTTAATATTATCTTCACTTTACTATTAACTTTCCATGATTCCATGCCCATTTTTAGTCTCTATCAATTATCTCCAATCCATTCATATAGGGCTGGAGAATTTTGGGAATCACTACTGTTCCCTTCTCAGTTTGATTATTTTCTAAAATGGCAGCAAAGGTTCTACCAATGGCCAGCCCGGAACCATTCAATGTATGGACATATTCCAGTGTTCCTGTTCCTTCCTTCTTATGCTTAATATTTATTCTCCTCGCCTGGAAATCTGTAAAGTTACTGCAAGAGGAGACTTCCCGCCACCTGTTTTCACCAGGCATCCACACTTCCAGGTCGTAAGTCTTGGCTGCCCCGAACCCCAAATCGCCTGTGCAAAGAGCTACAACCTGATAAGGAATCTCCAATAATTCTAAGACCTTTTCAGCATCAGAGACCAGAGTCTCCAATTCCCCGTAAGAATCTTCGGGCCTGGTGAACTTTACCAGTTCCACCTTGTTAAACTGGTGATTCCTGATTAATCCTTTGGTGTCCTTTCCATAAGAACCGGCTTCTCTACGAAAACATGGTGTATAAGCCACATAATTCAAAGGCAAGTCTTTCTCCTTTAGAATTTGATTCTTGTGCAGATTGGTCAGAGGCACTTCGCCAGTGGGAATCAAATAGAGGTCATCGTCTTTGCACTTGTAAAGTTCTATGGAAAACTTGGGCAATTGTCCTGTGCCCATCATGCTCTCGCCACTGACCATAAAGGGTGGCAATACTTCTTTATACCCTTTTTTAGTATGTAGATCGAGCATGAAATTAATCAGTGCCCTTTCCAGCCTCGCTCCCTTTCCTTTGAGGAGGGCAAACCTGGTGCCGGAAATCCTGGAGGCAAGGGGAAAATCGAGGATTCCCAAACTCTCCCCCACCTCCCAATGTTCACGAGGCTCAAAATTGAACTTCTTCTTCCGGGGTTTCCCTTCTCTTATAACCTTATTATCCTTAGGCGTCTTCCCCACAGGCACAGATTCGTGGGGCAGGTTGGGAATCATCAACAGATGTCTTGTTGTCTTCTCCTGAAGTTCTTTTAACTTATCATCTAACTCTCTTATACGCTCAGAGACTTTCTGCATCTCCCCAATCGATTCTTTAATTTCCTTGCCTTCCCTCTTTAATTTCCCTATCTCTTCCGAAGCCTTATTCCTTCTATATTTCAAATCTTCCACTTCAACTAAAATTTTCCTCCGCTCTCCATCCAACTGGAGAAGTTCATCGAGAGAAATTTTCTCTCCCTTGTCTTTTAAACCCTTGTTGACTTTTTTTATATTTTCCCTGATAAATTTCAAATCGAGCATCTTATCCTTTCATCACCCCGATTGGTCTCATTTTGGCTACTTTCTTAGAAATACCTGCATTGTGGCAGACATCCACTACTTCATTAACGTCCTTATAGGCGCTGGGCGCTTCTTCTGCCAATGTCTTGTATCCTTTTGCCCGAATAACGATTCCTTTCTCTCCTAACTCCCTCTGTAACTGTTCACCGCGAATCGTATGCAAAGCTTTTGTTCTGGACATCACTCTCCCCGCACCATGGCAGGTACTTCCCCACGTCTCCTGCATAGCTCTCTCGGTGCCCACCAGGACATAGGAGGTGGAACCCATTGTCCCGGGAATAATAACCGGCTGTCCTACACCTTTATAATCCTCAGGCACGTCAGGATGTCCTGCAGGGAAGGCTCTGGTTGCGCCCTTTCTATGAATAAAAAGAGTTGTCTTCTTTCCCTCTACAGGGTGTTCTTCAATCTTTCCGATATTGTGCGCTACATCGTATATAAGCACCATTCCCAGGTCTTTAGGACTTATCTTAAGCACCCTTTCGAAGGTCTCTCTTGTCCAATGCATTATGCACTGCCTGTTTGCCCAGGCATAATTAGCTGCGCACCTCATTGCTTTCAGGTAGTTTTGACCTTCCTCTGACTTTACTGGCGCACAGGCCAGTTGTCGGTCGGGAAGACTGATATTATATTTTCTTACAGCATTCCCCATTAGCCTGAGGTAGTCATCACAAATCTGATAACCGAGCCCCCTTGAGCCGGTATGAATCATCACTGTAATCTGTCCGGGAAATATACCGAAAACTTTAGCTGCCTCTTCATCATATATCTCTTCTACAATCTGAATCTCCAGGAAATGGTTTCCTGCTCCCAATGTGCCCAGCTGCGGCCTTCCTCTTTCTAAAGCTCTCTGGCCCACCTTGGTAGCATCAGCACCCTCCATAGAACCCTTCTCCTCAGTATGTAGAGCATCTTCGGGAAGCCCATAACCCCTCTTTATTGCCCACTGACTACCCTTCTCCAGAACTTCCATTACTTCTTGAGTGGAGATTTTTATCCTTCCCTTAGACCCCACTCCTGAAGGAATGGCTACGAACAATGCAGAAATTAAATCGTGAAGTTTGGGACGAACATCCTTTTCCTTCAAATTGGTCCTGAGAAGCCTCACCCCACAATTAGAAACGACAAAATTGTTAGCCACAAAGTTGTGGTGGGGATGGGCAACTGTAAAATCGTATACATAACCATCAAAATTTACTTCTTCGATACTTTCAATTTCATCCCAGACCATACCCGATTCTTCCAATCCTTCTCTCGCTTTCTCTAAAAACTGGTCAAACTTGGGAAAATTCGTGGGCACTCTGGGTTCAATATTTCTCTCCCCATAAATTGAACGCTCCACAAAACGAAAGTTGATAGAAGAGGAATCGAGGCCACTAAAAATATCCCGGGAAGACATTGCCCTTACTAATTCCTTCTGTTTTACTTTACTTGCCATCTCTTTTCGCTGTGCAATAACTAATTGTTTCCATTTCAGATATTGCACAGCAACATTGGCAAGCCCGCTCCTCTTCTTATTATATTCGAAGCCTATTCTGGTAAACAGATTAATCATATTCTGCGGACGTCCTGATAACATCAGTCTCAAGCGAAATGTATTTGCATTCTCTTTTCTTTGACTGATTTTGAGAGTGGTTACACCAAAATCGTCCAGTAACTTACTTATATCCCTAAAAAATAGAATTCCGCTTTCTACAAACTCTTCCTTCTTATTCATAGAAACTACTGGACAATAAAAATTATGGCCCTGGCCTGTCATTGTTTTAGGAGTATTCATTTCTGCGCCAAAGAAAGATGCCAAGAATAGTCTCTTCTGCCATAATGGTGTTTTAAACAGCCATCGGGGAATACGGTATTCCTGTCTTGCCTTATTTCCCAGAGGCACACCCAGAGCAACCAGTAAAATGGCGAAGCTGCTCGACCTCACCATACACATAGTCTCCATTGTCTCAAATTCATAAACCGAATAACTTGTCTTAATTTTCTGTTTTCTCTTTCTTGAATATATCCTTGAACATCTATAACCAATACTGGCTATATCTCTCCTTATCAACTCCAGGTCTTCTGGCTTACCCCAGAACCCAGTAATTCCCTTGCCTCTCTTTTTAGCAAAATGGATGCTCCCATCGCCAAATACATAGCCCATTATCTTTAAAATATAAGGAAGTTGTGGAGAGTTATATTTTAAAGGTAGAAGTCCTCTCTTCTTCAAGTGGATAATAATCTGTTCCAAACCATGTCCTCGAGAATCTTTTTCCAAACTTAAAAGAATTCTTCTTATATCTTTTTCCTCAACGATAATTTCATCACCGGGCTTCTCATAAGGGACACCTTCAAAGGGATAGACAGCTACTTCACTACCTTTAGACAAATTCTTAAGTTCTACCATACCATCTCTGGTATAGAAAGGATGTTCTTCTGTAGCAATAATTTTACTACCCATCTTTGTAGTTACTTTAAGAACTCTATTATCAGGTTTTCGTTTTAAGAAATTTATTATTCCAGTAGCGGTAAACTCTCCCGAGTTAAAGTCGAAACATCCGATTTTCTCCTCGGTCCACATTCTTTCAAATTCTTCTATTTTCAGACGATACCCTAAATTATGCAGAATCAAACTATCTCCAGAAAGACAATTCAAGTCATAACCGATTCCTCCTGGGGAGATTACACCCCCGGCTTCGATATCCATAGCTGCCACTCCCCCAATAGGAAACCCATAGCCCCAGTGGATATCGGGCATAGCCATAGATTTGCCCACAATTCCCGGAAGATAGGCAACATTGGCTACCTGGACAGGTGTTCTATCCATCCTGAGGTGCTGGAGCATCTTCTCACTGGTATAGATTAATCCAGGCACTCTCATCCCTTCTTTCTTGGGAATTAGCCACCTGTAGTCATCAATCTTTTTAAATACCCCTTTCCACTCTTCTGCCATAATATTCTCCTTGAGCGCACAAAACCCCACACCCAATTTGCTGGGCGTGTGGGTTGTTTGTGCAAATTAAATATCGAATATTATCTCTGCCTGCAAAACTCCTTCAGGGAGAGTAGAATTTGAAATTTTCAGTCGGTGGTAAGTAGCAGCCTTAAACTCTGTCTCTATCTTGTGTCTGGTGATGTCGAGTTCTTCTCCGAATATCTTTGCCTTAAGATGTTTCTCATCTATCTCGGAGACCTCAAATTTGGAGAAGAGCATGCGCTGGGAAGCAGAAAGATAAATTATCTCGTTCAGCCAGGAGACCAGAAGCTCTTCTTTATTCTCTGCCTCTAACGAGATATCCTCTGAGTCTTTAGGGTTTACTTTCTCCAAATCCGTAATCAAACTTGCCATCCCATAGGCTGCATTTATAAATAGCTCGGCCAAATCCTTGCCGTATGCTTTAATCCCTATATCTGCAGTATGCTCAATTACTTCAAACTTCTTCACCCTTTCTCCTCGTTCTCTTTGGCCACACCGGCAATGGCCACCAATCTGTCTCCTTCCTCAAGTCTGATTAGCCTAACACCTTTAGTGCTCCTGCCTATGCGTCGAATACCTTTTACGGCTTGACGTATAAATAGACCACGCGAAGTAACTAACACTACATCATCACTATCAGTGACACTTTTTATTCCCACTACCTCACCGTTCCTTTGGTCGGTTATTATGTTAATTACGCCCTTTCCCCCTCGTGACTGTAACCTATATTTTTCCACATGAGTCCTCTTTCCATAACCTTTGGATGTGGCAGTTAGGAGTGTATCCTCTTTGTTCACTATCTCCATACCCACCACTCCATCTCCTTTTCCCAACCTTATACCTCTTACTCCCTGTCCCGCACGACCAATAGAACGAATCTCCTCTTCGGCAAAACGGATGGACTTACCTTTTCTGGTGCCGATAATTGCCTCTTCTTTCCCAGTAGTAAGCTTAACATCAATAAGACTATCTTTTTTACCCAGTTTTATGGCTATGATACCCCCTTTCCTGGGATTCGAATATTCCTCCAAAGAGGTCATCTTTATCATTCCATTACAAGTTGCCATCAGAAGATATTTCTCTTCCTCTTTGGCAAAGTCTCTTACTGATACCATCGCTGTAATTGATTCTCCAATAGAAGATAGCCTAACCAGATTTACAATAGCCTTTCCTTTGGCAGTTCGACTCGCCTCGGGAATCTCATAAACTTTCAACCAGTAGACTCTACCCAGATTAGTGAAAAATAGCATATAGCTATGCGTGGTGGTAATAAATATGTTCTCTATAAAATCTTCTTCCCTGGTCGCCATTCCCGTAATCCCTCTGCCTCCCCTCCGCTGAGCACGATATGTGGAGACAGGGAGCCTTTTGACATAGCCAGCGTGGGAGATAGTAACCACTACATCCTCCTCGGGAATCAAGTCTTCTATATCCATTTCTATGGCCTGAGCCTTAATCTTGGTTCTCCGTTTTTCTCCGTATTTCTCCTTTACGCTTATTAATTCTTTCCTGATAATCTCCAGAACCTTTTGAGGAGTGGCAAGAATCGCTTTGAACTGCTCTATATTTTTAATCAATTCTACATACTCTTCCAATAGCTTGTCCCGCTCCAAACCGGTCAATTGGTGCAATCTCATATCCAGAATCGCCTGTGCCTGAACCTTAGTGAATTTGAAATTCTCCATTAAGGACTCTCTCGCCCTATCTACGTCTTTCGATTTTTCTATAATATTAATTACCTTATCTATATTTTCCACCGCCTTCTTTAACCCTTCCAGAATGTGGGCTCGCTGTTCGGCCTTCTCCAACTCAAACTTCGTGCGCCGGGTAACGATCTCCTTTCGATATTCGAGATAATGGGAGAGCACTTCTTTGAGATTCAGTATTCGGGGAACATTATTTACCAAGGCAAGAGTAATTACTCCAAAAGTAGTCGCCAGCTGGGTGTGATTGAATAACTGGTTAAGCACAATCTGCGCATTCGCTTCCCGCTTCAGTTCAATAACTATACGCATCCCCATGCGGTCAGATTCGTCACGCAGGTTACTGATACCATCTATCTTCTTATCCCTTACCAGATTGGCTATTGTCTCCAGAAGCTGAGATTTATTTACCTGATAGGGAATCTCATTAACCACTATGGCTTGCCTGCCACTACTAATCTCTTCAATATCCGTATCGGCTCTCAACTTAATTGAACCCCTGCCTGTGCGATAGGCATCTTTTATCCCCTTCTTCCCGAATATTATCCCACCAGTAGGGAAGTCGGGTCCTTTAATTACTTTCATTAATTCTGTAATTTCAGTGTTGGGATTATCTATAAGCATTATTATTCCATCAATAACCTCTTCCAGGTTATGGGGCGGTATATTGGTGGCCATTCCTACAGCAATACCTGAAGAACCGTTGATCAGGAGGTTGGGAAGCCGGGCAGGTAGAACCACAGGCTCTTTTAAAGACTCATCAAAATTGGGGACGAAGTCGACTGTGTTTTTATTAATATCGGTAAGCATTTCTGAAGCAATGTTCGCCAGCCTTACCTCGGTATTGTGACTTATAAATCCATTTGATACAAATGAATGGCAGGGGCTATTTACTCTAATTGAATAAACTCTTTTTATCCCTCCGTCCTTAACAGAAATAACTTTATCAAAGACATATCTGTTCCTTTTTAAGTCTTCATATAAGCGTGCGTCTTCTCTGTCAAGTATTCTCCTTAAATCTAGCCAGCATTTTTCTATCTTTGTATATCTGTCGATATTATGCTTAATCAGCCATCTTCTATATCCCCTATATTTGTACTTCTTATACTTATCACTTTTACGAATATAGTCAGATAAATAGGGTATAAAATCCATCTTTGACATAACCCAGCCGCTACTATTTCTCTTAGAAATCTCTCCTAATTTCTTCTGCTTTCTTCCTGTAACAAAGCCTATCTCACCTTTGAATAAATTGAGATTCTCGTAACTTCTAATAAACAATTTAAAAACATTTCTTGACTTCTGAAATCTATAGGAAGAATCTATTCCAAACCTCAGCAGCAAAATTTGTAATTCTTGCATCAGTTTTTTGCTGGCCGAGATAAAAGCTAATTCTGAGCTTCTTAAAGAAGAAGATATAGATACGCTTCCATCTCCTTCCGCAAAACTGCGCAGAAATGAAGCGATTGACTTCTTTGAGGACTGAAATATTATTTCCGGCACGACCCTTTCTCTCGCTCTGCCTGGAGTCAACCCAAGGTTTCTTAAAAATTCTATTATCTGTAGGGAATGGATTTCTAAAGACATGTAGCTTTTTTTGGTATATCCTACAGGTCTTCTCACAAATTCATGAAGTCGGCAATCTGGGAATACCCTTTTAAAGCTTGTCTTAAACTTTTCGATAAATTCTCTGTCGTTATTGCAAAATCCGATCTGTTCCTTACCAATACTTCCCTCGGAAGCTATTGCCCCCAAAATAAAAGCAAGGTCTTCATTCATAAACCGGGGAAGTTTGTGAATCTCACGTCTATTTTTGGGCTTTGGATAAAATCGTCTTAAAGATGGGTCTTTTTTAGGAAACAATAAATTGCTTCTACTAATTACTGTGTAGTCGCCTTGTTTAACGTCGCTTAGTAATTTCCACTTAAACTGTGGTCTTCCTCCCTCTTTTTGCCAGGTAAGAATAGGATGATTAAGGCTCCCGCACAGATTAAATCCTCTGTAGGTTTCGATTATTTTGGTTGGGTGTTCCCCCGAATCAAACCATTTTGAGACATGATTTATTTTGTTATTTGCTGAAAGTACTTGAAAGGATACTTCTGAGTGATGAGGCATCTCTCCCATTCTTTGTAAACCTCTATCTGTAACAATAAAAGAATCTCCACTAACACAGTATCTCATAGCTGCAGCTGAATCGCCGTCAACCGAGTTGTGAACAAAAATTCCACTTGCTAAAGCGAAATTATGCGTACTTTCTATGGTCAGATCATAAACGTCCTCTCTCTTTGTAAGAAATTTAACTGTCTTTACTTTATGGTTATATCTCTCCCTGGCCTGATCGATTATCTCTTGAAAATCAGAAAAATAATTCAAAGCGTTTTGAATTTTAGGCAACCCATTGTTTATTCTCACTCTTTCATATAATTCAGGCGTTACTGTTTCTTGTGAATTTATGAGTTCACTCACAAATCCTAAAATTTTACTTTTAATCACTTTCTCTTTATATAAAGGATCTTTCCAGTTTTCCTTTAGTGAAATTTTCGCTTTTTGGGCTAGTTCTTTCATTAAATTAGGGTTTTCCTTTAATCGGCGACTATTCCCTCTGATTATTCCCTCTATAATCCTTTTTCTAAATTCCTTATTTTGCCATTGCCGGATAGCCTTTTTTCTATGAAGCTCTCTTGTTAAGGGGTCCTCCCACAATTTCTTTGCTATTTTTCTAAAGTAACCCGAGGGGTATTTAGTCCGAAAATCGGCGTCTTCCCACTGTTTTTTTAATCTATTAATTTGCTTCTTTCGGTACTCAGGGTTCCGCCATAGCCCTTTACTCAATTCTGATATATATCCACGATGCTTGGGGTTGGACCAAATTTTTAATGATGTTCTCCGAGTAATTTCTGCGATAAAGACTTTGTACTTTTCGTCTTGCCACCTTTTTTTAAGTTCCTTTGACTTTAGCTTACTTAATAACTCGCGGAAGTCTTTTCTTTTCCATAGATTCTTTAGATTCTTACTTGATTCTTCAATTATTCTTTGCCGATATTCAGGATTTTGCCAGGCTCGTTTGATAATTTCGCTCATCTTTTTTCGATAAGAAGGCTCTCGCCAACTTTTTCTATTCAATTCCGACCGAAATTTAGAAGCCTGCTGGCGATTTCGGGGATCAGCCCAAAATTTTTTTCTTCCCTCTGCAAGTTTTTTTACGTACGCAGGGTCATTTTTATGCCGCCATAAAGTGATTTCTCTATGGAACTGCCAATGATCTTTCCATTGAATTCTTCGAATATTATCCGGGTTGTTGTTTAATTTATTAAAGTCTAAGTGGTGCCTTATCTTGCCGGAACTTCTAATGTATTCACCATTATTTAAATTCCAGCTATCTGAGGAATGGTGAGTAAATTCCCACTCATCTTGGATTGGTTGGTAAAATATTTCGTATCCCTTTAGATTGGGATCATCTTTACCATTATAAAGCTTAGTATATAGTGGCATCAAAGAGTCCCGTGATTTTAGGTCTCTGGCTTTCTTATAAGTACCGCCTCTTAACATAAAAGGATGGTCGGGGGTGCATTTAATCGCCTCACCGTTATCTAAAATAACCTTGATAATTTTTGCTTTTTTTCTGGTTAATCTTGGCTCTTTAATCTCAGCAATTTCAATTTTTTGCGTAACAGGATTAAAAGTAAAAGTGTAATTTTTCTTTCCTTTCCTGGCTTCCTTTATAAGCTGGCCAAAACTTAGAGATCTGCTATCAGTAAGTCGAACCTTGGTATCTTTGGTGAAACAGCCAAAATTGCCCTGTCCATCAATGAGAGGATGCCTTAAGGAGAAATCCTGAACCATTCTCACCATAGCATCATATACAGCCATATCTCCATGGGGATGGTACTTTCCCAGCACTTCCCCCACAATACGGGCACTCTTCTTATAAGGCTTATTGTGAAGTAAACCGAGCTCCTGCATAGCGTAGAGAATACGCCGGTGAACCGGTTTCAAGCCATCCCTTACATCGGGAAGAGCTCTACCCACAATTACGCTCATGGCATAGTCTATATAAGAGTCTTTCATCTCATCTTCTATGGTTCGCGGTATAATTTTTTCAGAAGATTCCATTATCTTTCCTTTAATTTCTCTTTAAGGAAGAGTTGATTTTGAGGAGCAGCTTTTAATTTTTTGCTTTACTGTCTCTTTTTAGTTAAAAAAATTCGGCTTGAGAAAATAGCAAAATTTTTAGTGCACAAACCGAACTTTTCTATTTCTTTCCATTATATATCCAGGTTTTTCACTTCAGGAGCATAAGCTTGTATAAAATTTTTCCGTGGTTCGACCTTATCTCCCATAAGAGCGGTAAATATCCTATCCGCCTCTACCGCATCTTCCAGTTGGACCTGAAGAAGGGTTCTCTTCTTGGGATCCATTGTCGTCTCCCATAATTGAATAGGATTCATCTCTCCCAACCCTTTATATCTCTGTATATTGATTCCTTTTTTTCCCAGATTCTTTACCACCTCCAACAGCTCACCAAAACTGTGCACATTGAACTCTTCTCCATTACATCTTATTTTATTTATGACTTCCTTGCCACTCTCCTTGCCATACAGGGAAATGTCCAGACCAGTCTTTTCCAGGTTAGCTACAACCTCTTTTATCTTTTTCAACTCCCAGAGGTCCTTCACTTCCGGCCCTTCCTCCTCACTGGGTAGAGCCTTCTCTTTCTTCTTACTCTTCTCCTTCTCCGTAAGCTCTTTGCGGAAACTTTTCAACTCTTTCTCTGAATATAAGTACTCCTCCTTAAGCGAAACACCCTTCCCCTTAGTCTCTATTACAGAATAAAGAGGAAGCCTGCCTGATTTATTGAGTTCTAAAAAATTTTCCCAGGTAATTCCTTTCTTTCCCACTTTCTTAAGGAGCCTTTCCAGCTCCATTAGTCCCTGGAGAATCTGTTTAATCTTTTCTTCTTCATATTTTAAGATTTCTTTGCCATCTTTTAATTTAAAAAGCCGGATACCTTGCATACCCTGGCGTAAAAGGTATCTATCCAGTTCATCATTACCCCCTAAATACATCTCCTGTTTCCCTTTTTTTACCCTATAAAGGGGCGGTTGGGCTATGTATACATAACCATTCTCAATCAAAAGGCGCATCTGCCGATAGAAAAAGGTCAATAGCAGAGTGCGGATATGTGCCCCATCAACGTCAGCATCAGTCATAAGAATGATCTTATGGTAGCGGGCTTTTGCCAGGTCAAACTCCTCTTCGCCAATGCCGCTTCCCACAGCAGCAATTATTGTCCGAATCTCCTCATTGGAGAGCACTTTATCTAACCGTGCCTTCTCCACATTTAGTATTTTCCCTTTTAAGGGAAGGATAGCCTGGAAAGCCCTATCCCTCCCCTGCTTTGCACTTCCTCCAGCAGAATCGCCTTCAACTATATATAATTCACACAATGAAGGGTCTCTCTCTATACAATCGGCCAATTTCCCGGGCAGAGAAGCACTATCCAGCGCCCCTTTTCTCCTGGTCAGTTCACGCGCCTTTCTGGCAGCTTCCCTGGCGTGTGCTGCAGTGATCGATTTTTCTACAATCTTATTGGCAATAGAAGGATTCTCTTCCCAAAAAGCGCTCAGGTATTCGCCAACTATAGATTCGACAATTCCCTTCACCTCGGAATTACCCAGCCTGGTTTTGGTCTGACCTTCAAATTGCGGTTCAGGCACTTTCACGCTAATTACTGCAGTTAGCCCCTCACGCACATCCTCTCCGGAAAGCGACACCTGTTTGTCCTTCAGGGCAGCATTTCGCCTTATGTAGTCATTGATTACTCTGGTTAGAGAAGTCTTAAAGCCGATAAGGTGGGTGCCACCTTCTTTAGTGTTGATATTATTAGCAAAGGTGAAGATGTTTTCGGTGTAACTATCATTATACTGCAGGGCAATCTCCGCGTTTACCCCCTCTTTCTCTCGAGAAAAGTAGACAGGCTTTTTATGAAGAACATTCTTATTAGCATTCAGGTATTTTACGAAAGAGGTGATTCCTCCCTCGTAACAGAAAGAGTGCTGTTTGTCTTCCCGCTCATCATAAATATTTATAGTAGTGCCGGGATTCAAAAATGCCAGTTCACGCAAGCGGTGGGAGAGAATGTCGAAATTGAAAGTCACGCTCTCTGTGAACACCTTAGGGTCTGGTTTAAAAGTTATCTTGGTCCCTCGATCATCGGTTGGGCCTACAACCTTTAGATTGTAATCTGGTTTGCCTCGATGGTACAACTGTTTATAAATATTACCGTCTCGATAAACTTCCACCTCCAGCCATTCGGAAAGGGCATTTACCACTGAAATTCCCACCCCGTGGAGCCCGCCGGATGCTTTATATGCTTTCTTATCGAACTTCGCGCCAGCAAAGAGCTTAGTCATAATAACTTCTACAGCTGGCTTCTTCTCGGTAAGGTGAATATCCACAGGAATGCCCCGGCCATCGTCCATAACACATATACTATTGTCCTGACAAATGGTAACCTCAATATTTTTACAGTAGCCGGCTAAGACTTCATCGATGCTGTTATCTACAGCCTCCTCTACTAAATGGTGTAACCCCATGGGCCCTGTTGTCCCTATATACATAGCCGGTCTCTTCTGAACCGACTCCAGACCCTCCAGAACCTGAATCTTATCAGCAGTATACTCGCTTTTTCCTGAGACCATCTTCCTACTGTTTACCTCCCAACCTCTCAAATCTTTTGCCTATAGCTCGAGCACTGATTCCCGATAAGTGGAAGGAACCATCCTCAAGTAATATCGCTGCTTTTGCCTTCTGTTTTAAACTGGAAAATTGTCCCCACTTCGCCTTTCGCATATCAATAATCATAACTATTTCCCTGATGTCAATTATTTGACCATTTCCAATGCATAAAAACAAGCTAACCCCTTCGGGAATACTTCCAATTTCGATTTCTCCAATTTATTTTACCTTTTTTAATCGCTATTTGTCAAGAGAAAATGGACTATAGTTGGAGAGAAAAGCTGACAAAAGAAAACCCTCTAACATAATATGTCAGAGGGTCATTATAAAAAATCTCAACTCCGGGCAAAGAGTCAGTTTCTCTTGCCTCTAGAAATGGGCGAGTGTCCATAGCCCCTTAACACTGCTTCTACCCTTGCCGTTAACTCATCAGGGTCAAAAGGCTTAGTAATGTAATCGTCTGCTCCCTTATTTAGTCCAACAACCCTGTCTTTAACCGAACACTTAATGCTCAATATTATAATAGGAATAAAATTCGTGTGGTCGTCGGTCTTTAAAATCTTGCACGTGTCATAACCGTCTATACCCGGAAGTATTATGTCTAGAATGATCAAGTCAGGCCTCACTTTAGGCACTTCTCCCAATGCCTCTTCCCCGCTCTCCGCCGCATAGACCATATAGTCTTCTGCTTCCAGAATAGTTTTAACCAGATTTGTAAGATCTGGATCGTCGTCCACGATTAAAATCTTTGCTTTCATAGTCATCTTCTCCACACAATAGTAAATCCTGTCTTTCCCTATATTAAGTATAATCTATTAATGTTAAGTTTAGGTTAACAATTTGTAAAATTTTTGTAAACTTTATATGGCTTTCAGAAATGGTCATTTATGGGAAAACCGAGCAGGGCAAGATTGAATATTCACTCTTCCTCAACAAACTTATAACCCACGCCTTCCACAGTTTCTACCTTCTTCCCCTCTTCCCCCAGCTTCTCCCTCAAATGGCGCACGTGGACATCCACAGTTCTTGTGCCACCGAGATATTCGTATCCCCAGATATTTTCAATGAGAAAAGTTCTGCTGAGCACTTTGCCCTTTTTTTTCATTAACAGATAAAGCAGATTAAACTCTTTTGGTGTAAGGTCGATTTGTTTATCCATTACATATACCATATGTTCAGTTGAATCGAGCCTAATCTCTCCAGACACCAGAACCTCTCCGGGCTCGCCTGCATAGAGAATCCTTCTTAGAACAGCCCTCGTTCTGGCCACCAGTTCAGCTGTACTGAAAGGCTTGGTCATATAGTCGTCAGCTCCTGCTTCCAACCCAGCAATCTTGTCAGTCTCAGTCGATTTTACAGTCAACATGATAATGGGAATAGAACTCGTTTTTTTATCTCGCTTCAAAATACGACAAACCTCTATACCCCCGATACCCGGGAGATTCAAATCTAAAATTATGAGGTCGGGATTAGATTCTTTGACCTTCTTGATAGCAAGATCAGCATTGCGTGCCGAAATGACAAAGTAATTATTCCGCTCTAATACATCTTTGACCAGTTCCACAAGGTCTGGTTCATCATCGACCACTAAAATCTTCTGTTTTGCCACAACCACTCCTCCTATCTCATTATGGTGATTTCTATTTTGTTCTCCTGTCTATTATGTAATTGCTCCCCTCAAGAGACTTTATATGCTTCTTTAACTCAGCACCTACTGCTACAATCTGTCCTTTATGGCTAAATTTCCTTCTCGTATTGGTTACTACACCAATGGTTATGGTCATTATGGGAAATTTATTTATGTTCCCCTGTCTGTCTTTCCCTGTGATGTATCCCTTGATTCGGTCTTTTGATGAATAGAATTTAAGAATCTTTTTATCAAACGATTTAATAATCGCAGAACAGATTAAATCGATTTTATCCGGCGTAGTAATGGCGATGAAGTCGTCTCCGCCAATATGCCCGATAAAATCTTCAGGATTGCCCATCTCTTTTATATATTCGATAATTATCCTGGCTGTCTGCTGGATTATTTTATCCCCGAGTTCGAAGCTATGCCTGTCGTTAAAAGCCTTAAAATTGTCGAGGTCGAAATAGAGCACTGCGAAAAGTCTGTCGCCGTCGATACGCTCTTCGATCTCCTCAATGATTGCGGTATTGCCAGGAAGACGAGTGAGCGGGTTTGCTTCCAAGCCTCGCAGGGTGCGTTTGAGCACCATCTTCACCCTGGCTAAGAGAACACCCGGCCGGAAAGGCTTTATTATATAGTCATCAGCACCGATGCCCAATCCCTTAATCTCATCTCTCTCTCCTCCTTTAACTGTTAACATAATGATGGGAATATTGGACAGGAGGAGGTCACCTCTTATCTCCCGGCAAACCTGATATCCGTCTACCTTGGGCATCAAAATGTCCAGGAGAATCAAATCGGGAGATTCGGTATAGACTTTTTCTAGTGCCTCCTTAGCGTTGTAAGCAGGAATAACCTTATATCCTCCTGATTCCAGGATATCCCTGATCAGTTCCACTACATACTTTTCATCATCAACAACTAAGATTTTCCTTTTAGCCATAAAAGTTCCCTCTCTCTAAAGCAGAGTTTCACTCTTTAGCTACATTATTTAGAAGATAGTTTGTGAAGAGCACTTGGCGTTAAGAAATTCCTCAAGCGATGAACCCCGCTCCTCTGGAGGGGCGGGGTGAACAAACTATCTTCTAAACTTTCAAGCGAACAATTTACTTATGCCTTGGGCAGAGTGAAGATGAACTTGCTACCTTTCCCCAATTCACTTTCCACCCATATCTTTCCGCCCTGTGCCTCCACTATACCTTTAGCGATTGCCAATCCTAAACCAGGCCCCTTCAATTCCTCCATCGTTGTCTCATCTTCTGGAGCCAACCTGCGAAATTTATCAAATACCGTTGAAATTTCCGTTTTTGATATGCCGCACCCAGTGTCGCTAATGGACACCTCAACGAAACCACTGCTTTCTCCTGCCTGACCACTGCTCTCCTTTGCCTCTATAACCACCTTGCCTTTCCTGTGGTTGAACTTCAGTGCATTACTTAAAAGGTTATCTATGACCTTTTTCACCTTTTCTCTATCTCCTAAAACCTGTCCCATTTTTTCTTCTTCTTTCACCTCGATTTCAATCTCTTTTTCCCGGGCAAGAGGTTGAAACTCTCCTGCCCTTTCCTCAAGGATATCGTCTAACTTCAAGGGCTGCCTCTTAACCTCAAGCTGTCTAGCTTCTATCTTAGCCAGGTCAAGGACATCGTTAATCAACCTGCCCAAGCGGGAAGCATTGTGTTTCATTATGTTTAATGCTTTAATCTGTTTCGCCTTTCCAATTCCAGTATCTATCCCCTCAATGAAAAAATCGATATAACCTTCTATGGCTGTGAGAGGAGATTTGAATTGATGGGAAATACTGGAAATAAAGGCGCTCTTTAAATGCTCCAGTTCTCCGAATTTTTCAGCAATCCAATTCAATTCTGCGCCTAATTGGCTTAACTCGTCATTTCTTGGCTCTACCACCCTAGCGAATTTGCCTGTGGCAATCGATTTTGCTACAGTGGTTAATTTTTCGACCCTGCCCGATATGCGGCTGGCCATAACCCGTGCCCCAAGTATTCCTAAAACTATTCCTATTATACCTAAAGGCAGGAGAACCCACCTTTCTAAGAGAAAACCCGCGGCGATTAATCCCCCTATAATTCCGCATAAAAATAGACCGGAAAAAAGAACGATATTTGTCTTAATCTTCACTTTTACCCCTATCCATTCTACCAAGCTTAAAACGAACCTCCACAATAAATCTTTTGCCCATCCTTTTATTTACTCTATCCATTATAGACTTCCTTTTTGCTGACAATTCCTGCATATACACAGGGTTATCTACTTCTACCAACAATTTGCCTTCTCGAAAGTTACCAATCTGGGCATGCTTTGCCAGTCCACCCACCTCTTCTTGCCAGATAGTGAACAACTTCTGACTCTCCTCGCCCAGATTAAACTTTCGGAAAGTTTCTTTAACTATTCCTTTTATTTCCCTCAGGTATGTCACTATACCCGGTCTCTCCTCTTTATATATGGAGTCTCCCGATGGAATCGGGGGGAATTAAATTCTGGAGTGTCCCGACTTGTCGGGACTGAGTCAAGCTTTCGCTTGACACTCCACCCCTCCCTTTCGGGAGGACTCCAGACTTTGATATCCTGCAGAACGCCCAGTTCAGTGTTTTTTGAGAATCAACTTTACTTTAAATATTATATCATATTCTCATAGGCATGACTATAGAAATATAATCTTCCCCAGTTGTTGGTCTTATTAAACATGGATTGAGGGAATTGGTCAGTTCTAAACAGACTTCCTCGCAGCCAATATTTCTCAAGACACTTATCAGAAATTGGGGATTATATGCAATTTCCATCTCCTTGCCAGCATAATCGATTCCCACCACGTCTCGAGCCTCACCGAGCCCTTCTGTATTGGCACTAATAACTAGTTCATTCTTCTTCAGCGAATACCTGATCGAGTTAGCCTTTTCGGTAGTCAACAGGGCAACTCTCCTGGTTGCTTGTAACAGTGCTTCAGTCTTTATTTTAAGCTTGATCTCACTACTTTTGGGAATGACCTGTTCGTAATTGGGGAAATGACCCTCGATTAATCTGGAAATCAAAATAGTATCACCTATCATAAAACCTACTTGATTCTCCTCAATATTTATTCTTACTTTGCCTTCTTTTTCGGTTTCTTCTCTTGTGGAAATTTGTGTTAGGATTCTATTAAGCTCATTGACCGCCTTTGTGGGAATGATTACTTTTACTTCCTTTTTCTTATCAATTCCTATGTCTTTGGAAATATAAGACAATCGTCGGCCATCAGTGGAAACCATTCTAACCTTCCCTTTCTCCACGCGAAAATATATCCCACAGAGAACATAGCGAGTCTCATCTTGGGAAACAGAAAAGATGGTTTTCTTAATCATTTCACTTAACGATTCCCGGTCAATAGAGAATTCCCCGTCAGTTTTGAATTTTGGTAGCGCGGGATAATCTTCTTTAGGCAATCCCATCAGATTAAAAATTGCTTGCCCACTATTAATTTGTACCCGGCTCTTTTCGTCAACTTTAATGTTAATCTCCTCAGAGGGTAATTCTCGCACCACCTCCGAGAGAGTCCTTGCTGGCAGAGTTATCGCCCCCGGTTCGGAAACTTCTACTTTTACCGAACATCTTACTCCTACTTCTAAGTCTGTGGCTGTCATATCCATTTTTTCTCCCTTAGCTTCCAATAGAACATTTGCTAGTACAGGGAGAGTACTCTTAGTTCCTACCACAGCTTGCACTGTTTGAATTCCTCTAAGCAATTCTTCTCGTTTGCAACTAATCTGCATTTTCTTCCTCCTTCTTCTTTTTTAATATTAAAATTAGTAGTCTGTATTAGTAGAGGATGTTAATATGTTAATAAAGTTAAAAAAACGAGAAAAATTTAGATTTAACTTATTTTTTGGAAAAATACTTAAAGAAGAATATGATGTGAATAAAGATTATAAAATATTAAGATAATGCACAAGAGAAATCAATTTTTGAAAATTTATTCACTGTGTCTTCGCCTTATTCACAATCCATTAACACATTATCCCCAACATTTTATATATTCACCATGCGAGGAGATTTGGTGTAGCGAGCATTTCTTGTAGCACGCCAAAGCGCAAGCTTTGCCTCCTTTTATTCCCGATTATTATCGGGATGCTTACAAAAAATTGTCAGCGAGCAAACCAAATCCCGAGCTTCTCTTTTATACTCCTGTCTTTATTTCCTGCGTTATCTTATTTATGAGAGCGGCGAAGAAAGGGTCGCCGGCAAGTTTCATCTTAATCTTTTCACAAGCATACATTACTGTTGTATGATCTCTGCCACCAAAGTCCGCCCCAATCTCTGTCGTAGAATATTCGGTTAAGGTTCTGGCCAGATACATTGCCACCTGCCTGGGAAAAGCAACGGCATCTGTTCTCTTTTTACTTTTCATCTCTTTAACATCCAGATGGAAATGTTTACTCACTGCGTTTTGAATCAGTTCTATGGTTATGGGAACAGCAAGCTCTTCTTTGGTAATTATATCCTTTAGAATTTCTTTAGACCGGTCCACAGTAACTTCACTTCCGGTCAATGAAGAAAATGCCACAATTCTGATTAAACACCCTTCCAACTCTCTGATGTTGGACTTTATTTGGCTGGCAAGAAACAGAACTACATCGTCTGGAATGAAGATGTTTTCTGCCTCTGCTTTCTTTCTCAAGATGGCAATTCTGGTCTCTATATCAGGCGGCTGGATATCGGCAATTACTCCCCATTGGAATCGGGAGCGGAGCCTTTCTTCGATAGTAGGTATCTCCTTGGGGGTGGAATCAGAGGAAATAACAATCTGTTTGTGAGCTTCATAAAGGGTATTGAAAAGATGGAAAAATTCTTCTTGCGTGCTTTCTTTCCCGACCAGAAATTGGATGTCGTCAATCATAAGAACATCCAGATGGCGATATTTGTTGCGGAATTCTACCATCCTGTCGTTTCGGATCGATTCAATAAGTTCATTGGTGAATCTTTCCGATGTGATATAGAGAACAGCGAGCCTGGGGTTCTGTTTTTTATTATAGTGTCCAATAGCCTGTAATAAATGTGTTTTCCCCAAGCCCACTCCTCCATATATGAATAGAGGATTGTAGGCTTTTCCAGGGTCATTGGCTACCGCCTCAGCAGTTGCGTGAGCGAAACGATTAGAAGGACCAACCACAAAATTCTCAAAGGTGTACTTGGGATTGAATTCCATTGTGGTGAAGGTAGTCTCGTCTGCGGCAATCGATGTAGGTTCAATTTCTTCATCTTTTCTTTCCTTTTCCTGGATGTGGGATTGGGGGTCAATGGTGAAAATTATTTGCGCTTCTGAGGCAGTAGTTACTCTTAACAATTCTTCGATTTTTCCCTTGTGCTTCTCTTGTAAATATTTGGAAAAGAACCTATTGGGCACCTGAACGTTTAGGAGATTGTCTTCAAAAGATACGGCTCTTGTGGGTTTGAACCAGAGTTCGTAACTATCTTTGGGCATTTCTTCCTTGAGTTTATTTAGAATTTCGTTCCATAATTGCTCTGCGGACAGCACCATTTTTGCCCCCTTCTCCACCGATTTGCGGAAAGTTACTAACAGGTTGTTCACAGGTGTGCATAACTTAGAAAAGAGTAATCCGATTTTTGGTTTGAGATATCTATAATTCAGAATTTATCAAATTTCTTTTGGTAAGAGAACTCAAACTGCCTGTCGTCAATCCAGGGGTTTGGGGATAAACCTCAGGGGATAAACCTCAGGTAGTAATGGGGTAAAGGGATAGAACTTTGATAGCCTTTGCCTAATGTAGAAAAAAATTTCCGGAGATATTATATTATTCTTCTCAAACCCTGTCAACATTTTTTTTAGGGGAAAAGTTTGACCTCGAACCAATCCTTGACAAGAGAATAAATAAAAGATACAATTTAAAAAAATCTTAGATTGGTGTGAGAACAGATGAAAAGGACTTACCAACCAAAAGTTAGAAGAAGAAAGAGAACTCACGGCTTCAAAAAGAGAATGGCCACAAAGAGTGGCCGGAGAATTTTGCGGGCAAGGAGAAAAAAGAAGAGAAGAAGGTTGTCTTCTTAGAAGAAGAATCTTTGGTTATGAAAAAATTTGCCCTGGAAAAACAGCAGAGGATAAAACGTGAGGCCGAATTTAAAAAAATTATGGAAAAAGGGAAATCCTATGCGGATAAGTATTTAGTTGTGTATGTCCTGGAGAAGTCTTCCCAGATAAATCCGCTTACTTCGTCGTCGAAAGAAGTAACTCAAGAGGGAGAGAGTCGATTACCCAGGATGGGACTTTCTGTAAGCAGGCGGATTGGTAAGGCGGTAATTCGCAATCGCATTAAACGCTGGATGCGGGAAGTGTTTCGCCTCCACCAGTCCCGCTTAAAAGACAGGATGGAAATAATCTTGATCGCCCGTTCTTCTGCTAAGGAATTAGTCGATTACTTTGAGATGGAAAAGAGAATTTTGCATCTCTGGGGAAAGGCGAGGATAGTGAGGAATTGAGGGAAATGGTAGTAAATATAACTGTAATGGTAATTAAATTTTATCAGAAGATTTCATTTCTTCTCCCCAGGGCTTGCCGTTTCTATCCTACCTGTTCGGAGTACACAATTCAAGCCCTTAAGAAATACGGAATAGCGAAGGGGTCATTCTTAGGAATAAGAAGACTTTTGAAATGTCATCCTTTCCACCCCGGAGGTTACGACCCTGTAAAATAAATTTTATTCTAAATTAGAAAGGAAATTCAATGGAGAAAAAAACGATACTTGCTGTGGTCATTTCCATGATAATTCTTCTGGTCTGGTCAAGATTTTTGCGCCCTCCTCCCGTGGAGAAAAAAGTTGCTCCTGTCCCAGAAAGAGAGGAGAGAGTGGAAGAGATTGAGAGGGAAGCAAGAGTTTCTCCTCGAGCTTTGCAACTTGACAAAGAGGCTAAACGAGTAGTAGTAGTCACCGACACTTCCAGAATTGTCCTCGCCACCCAGGGAGCAAGAGTGCTGGAATGGTCTATTAAGGAGAAAGAAGGTAAGATCGACCTCGTTCTGGAGAGCTTTCGTAGCCAGGGGATATTACCTCTTGATTTGGAGATAGAGGGCTTCCCTGGACTTTCCCGGGCCCATTTCCAAACCGGGGAGAAAGAACTTGTATTGGCAGAGGGCGAAGAAGGAGAAGTTCTTTTCAATTATCGATTGGGTAAGGGACTACTTCTCTCCAAGATATACCGGTTCTCCTATGGAGGCTATCTGCAAAGTCTGGAAGTGAGAATTCATAACCAGTCCAAAATCCCTCAACAGATAGGAAATCTGACCCTGTTATGGCAGGCAGGGTTGTCCATAGACGAGGCTTTACTTAAAGAGAATATGAAGATGATGAAAGCACAGGGAAGGATTGAGGGGGTGGTTACCAAAAAATTGAAACCCAGCACTTATACGGGTAAGATAGACTGGATAGGTGTAACCAACCGGTACTTCCTTGCTGCATTTATTAACAAGAAAGAAGATTTCTCTACGGGTAAAGTGGAAATCTTCGATAAGCGTACTCCTGCTGTTGGTCTGATTGCCCCCTCTTCTATTTTAGCGCCCAACCAGATTAAGAGTTACAAAGTTGATCTATTGGTGGGACCCAAGGACTATAGATACTTGAAAAATTTTAATATTGGTCTGGAGCGCACTCTCGACTTTGGACTTTTCGGATTCTTAAGCATAATCTTTCTATCTGTTTTAAACTTTTTTTATAAGCTGACTTATAACTATGGCTTTTCTATAATCATTTTAACCTGTATATTGCAGGTGTTCACCTTTCCTTTGACCAGGAAAAGTTTCAAATCGATGGAGGCAATGAAGATCCTTCAGCCGAAGCTAAAGGAATTGAAGTTGAAGTATAAGAATGATCCCAAAAGACTTAATGTGGAAACGATGAATCTTTATCGTTCCCGGAAAATGAACCCTTTTGGTGGTTGTCTACCGATGATTTTACAGATTCCTATATTCTGGGCACTGTTCACCATGCTTAGAAACGCAGTTGAGCTGCGCCATTCGCCTTTTATATTCTGGATAGGAGACCTATCCATGAAAGACCCGATCTATGTTTTACCAATTTTGATGGGAGCTACAATGTTTTTGCAGCAGAAGTTGACTGCCACCGGTGACCCTGCGCAGTCTAAAATGATGATGTTTATGCCTGTTTTCTTTACGTTTATCTTCATGAAGTTCCCTTCAGGCCTAGTTCTTTACTGGTTAACGAATAATATTCTCACCTTAACGATGCAATTAATTATGAAGAGGAAGTCGAAAGTTAAAGCCTGAATTTATAGGAGATTTTCCAATGGAAGAGAAAGAATTTAGTGGCAAGAATGTCGAGGAAGCAATTGAGAAAGGATTAAAAGAGCTCGGCCTTTCCCGGGACGATGTGGAAGTAAAGATTCTCGATGAAGGCAAGGCAGGATTATTTGGTCTCATGGGGGCAAGCCCGGCTAAAATCAAGCTGATAGTTAAACCTGTAAAAGGTTTAGAAACAGGGGAAAGAGGAGAAGTGGCTCGGGAGAAACTTTCTGGCGCCAATCTTATTTCTGCTCAGAAAAAAGTAAAGGAAGAACTGAATGAAATCCTAAAATTAATGGGAATGGAAGCAGAAGTAACCACCTCCTTGGAAGGGGAGAAGGTAGTGGCAGACATCAAAAGTGAAAACGGGGCAATTCTAATCGGGAAGAAAGGTCAGACTCTAAATGCCCTCCAGCTAATTGTGAATCTAATTGTGAATAGAGACGAAAAGACGAGAACAAAGGTAATTGTAGATACTGAAAATTATCGTCAGCGACGGGAGAATGCATTAGTGAAGATGGCCGGGGAGGTGGCTGATGAAGTGAAGAGTAAGGGCAGGTCTCGTGAGTTAGAACCAATGAATCCCGCTGAGCGCAGAGTAATCCATCTTGCATTGAAGGATGATAGGGATGTGGAGACTACCTCACAGGGAGAAGGCAATTTCAGGAGAGTGGTGGTCTCTCCAAAGAAGAAATAGGAGAGAGGTTCGATTTGAACATTGATACAGAGGATACAATTGCTGCCATCTCCACGCCAATGGGGGAGGGCGGATTTGGCATTGTCCGCTTAAGTGGAAGCCAGGCTATCCCCATTGTGCTGAGACTGTTCATTCCCAAAAGGAAGAAGAATTTAGCCGGGGTAGACACATTTACCATTCATTATGGACACATCTACGATAGAGAAAAATTGGTAGACGAAGTTCTCCTCAGCGTGATGCGGGCGCCTTATACTTATACCCGTGAAGATGTGGCAGAGATTTCTTGCCATGGGGGGATAGTTCCTTTACGCAAGGTTCTGGAATTATGTTTAATGGAAGGTGCCCGGTTAGCAGAGCCGGGGGAGTTCACCCTGAGAGCTTTCCTAAATGGCAGAATAGACCTTATCCAGGCCGAGGCAGTCTGTGATATAATCAGGTCTCGAACTGACGCCGCCCTGAATTGTGCACTCCACCAGATGGAAGGACACTTATCTATAACTGTAAACAGGATTCGTGACTGTATAGTAGACCTTCTGGCCCACATTGAAGCTTGCCTCGACTATTCTGAAGAGGATATTCCCCATCTTTCCCGAGGAGAATTAGCGGAGAGGATGGAGAAACTCTCCGGGGAGTTAAAAGAACTTCTGAAGTCTGCGCAATCAGGAAGAATTTTACGAGAAGGTTTGCAGACAACCATAGTGGGCAAGCCTAATGTGGGGAAGTCCTCCCTGTTGAACGTGCTTCTTGAGGAGGATAAGGCGATTGTAACTCCTGTTCCGGGAACGACCAGAGATGTGGTTGAAGATATGGTTAATATTCTCGGTATTCCCATGAAGATTATGGATACCGCGGGAATCAGACATGCCCGGGATGAAATTGAAATGGCAGGGATAGAACGGACGAAAAGGTCTATTGCACTTGCAGACCTTGTCCTTTTTGTAATCGATTTATCGATACCCTTGAGCGAAGAGGATTGTCGTATCGCAGAAAACCTACTGGGCAGGAAAACAATCTTAGTGGCTAATAAATGTGACCTTCCCCAGGTGGTATCTGAGGAAGAAATAAGAGAACTGTGGGCATCTTGCCTTAATCGACTTGAGCCCGAAAGAGAATCATTATCGGTTAATTCAGCTAACCCCGCACATGACAGTTTAAGCAATCCCTCTATTCTGAGAAACCCGCCTTTAATTAAAGTATCAGCAACCAAAAAGATAAGAATAAAAGATTTACAAGAGCTAATCTACCATCTATTTATTAAGGGAGAAGTGAGTATCTCTGATGCTGTTCTGGTTACAAACGTTAGGCATCAAGATGCTCTGGTAAAAGCTGAAGAATCCTTAAAAAAGGGAATAGAAGCTTGCGGGAGGGGAGAGTCGGAAGAATTTATAGCCCTCGATTTACGCCGGGCACTGAAGGCGCTGGGAGAAATTGTGGGAGAGACTGCCACTGAAGATATTTTAAGTAGAATCTTCTCCAAATTCTGTATAGGCAAATAAAAAAAGGGCAAAGAACAATATTCTAGAATCTAATGATATGTGCTATAATGTATTAAAATCTAGCAGTTAAAAAGTGGAATAGGTTATGGTTAAAATTACGCTTACTCATAAAATCCGGCTTAAACCGACTTATAAGCAGGAGAATTATTTCAGGCAGGCATGTGGCGTAGCTCGTTTCACATGGAATTGGGCCTTGGGTGAATGGAAAAGGCAATATGAGGCCGGCAAAAAGCCAACAGGATTAGGGTTAAAAAGGCAGTTCAACGCCATTAAGCCCGTTGAATTTCCCTGGATGTATAATGTTACCAAATATGCCAGCCAGCAGCCTTTTATTTTCTTGCAAAGTGCATTTAAGCGTTTTTTCGGCAAAAAGGCAAATTATCCTCAATTCAAGAAGAAAGGAATACATGACAGTTTTTATATAGGTTGCGATCACATCAAGATAGAAGACAAACGAGTTCATATTCCGAAATTGGGCTGGGTGAAGATGCGAGAGGCCCTGCGGTTTTCAGGCAAGGTGATATCAGCTACTGTTTGTCATGTTGCGGATAAATGGTTTATCAGCCTTAACGTAGAACTGAATCAACGGCCCCAACCCTGTGAGAGCCAAGCAGTGGTTGGGGTTGATTTAGGGGTAAGCAGGTTAGCAACCTTGTCCACTGGGCAGAAGTTTGAGGGGTCTAAGCCGCTAAAGAAGCATCTGAATAAGCTTAAATGCCTGCAGCAGCAATTATCTCGTAAACAGAAAGGTTCAAACAACCGCAATAAGGCGCGGATAAAAGTGGCAAGGTTGCATTACCGTATTAGCTGCATTCGCCAGGATACACTACATAAGCTTACGTCGCATCTGAGCAACAATTTTGCCGCTATTGCCATTGAAGATTTGAATGTTAAAGGCATGATGTCTAACCATGTGCTGGCCCGTAGCATTGCCGATATGGGATTTTATGAGTTTCGGCGGCAGTTAGGATATAAGTCGCAGATGCGAAACAATCATATCGAAGTTGTTGACCGTTGGTTTCCGTCATCTAAACGTTGTTCTCGTTGCCATGTTATCAATGATTCAATAACATTAAGCGATCGGGTTTTTAAATGTAACAATTGTGGTTTGGAGATAGATCGTGAGCTGAATGCCGCTATCAATCTCGAGAGTACGGTGAGTTCCACCGGATTTCAAGCCTGTGGAGAGAAAGGCGCTGGTCCCGACTCATGTCGGGATGAAACCGGTCTCAATGAAGCAGGAACTAAGCCGTGTACAGATTTGTACACATTTTAGAGAACGGTCAGAGTGGAATGAAGAGACTCATTGTTCTCCTTATTGTCCTTGCTATTCTGTTCATTGTATACGATTCATTCATCAAAGATCGCTGGTTGGTTGAACGATTCATTAAGGAAGCAAAGCAACTGATAGAGGAGAAGAAGTTTGAGGAGGCGTTTAATTACGTTTCCAGAGATTATAAAGATAGATATGGGAACGATTACCATGGTCTAAAGATTAAAGTAGAAGATTTCCTTAAAGGGTTTGGTGATTTTAAGATTGATATTTTAAGAAAGAGGAAGAAGTTCAAGGGTAAAAGATGTGATATCTATCTATTCATTGTCATTGAAGCTTCCCATAGAGAATTTGGTTACCTTAAAGGGAGGGAATTTTTTAAGCTTTCTCTAATAAAAGAGGATGATGGTACATGGAGAGTAGTGGAAGGAGAAGCAATAGGGTAGAAGAAGATTTCTAACGAAATAAACTAATGGGAGTAATCCAGAATGAAAAGCGTGATTCTCTACTATTCCCGGACGGGGAAGACAAGATTTTTAGCAGAGAAATTTCAACAGGAACTGGGTGGAGACTTAGTGGAGATAAGAGACCTCAAAAAGAGAAAAGGGCCTTTTGGTTTTCTCCGAGGGGCGCGGGATGCCCACCTTGGCTTAAACACTGAAGTGGCTCCTTCAGGTTTTGATTTAAGCAAATATGAACTGATTATATTGGGCACACCTGTTTGGGCATCCAGTCCCACTCCTGCCCTTAATACATTTCTCCAGACCTGTAATCTTATGGATAAAAAGGTAATCCTATTTGTTACCTCAAGAGGAACAGGATATCGCCGCGCTATCGATATTTTAAAGGGCAAAGTGGAAGCAAAAGGAGGAAAAGTAGTAGGAGTCGGTTCGGTAAAGACGTGGCTCAGGGGAAAGAAATACCTCTTCAGGGCTGGAGTCGAACTGACAAAATTGTGGAAAACCGACATCTCATAAACTAAAAAAAAGGGGTCAACTCTATTTTTAGCCCCCTTTTTGCTGGAAAATTGTTTCACGTGAAACAATTTGGGAGCTCTCATTTCGCATAAGGAAAATATATGCGAAAATTGAGGTTTGAAAAAGAGGGGGTCAGAGCCCTTTTTGAGGCTCCTTTTTGACCCCTTTTTGCTGGAAAATTGTTTCACGTGAAACAATTTAGGGGGCTCTCATTTTGTATAAGGAAAATATATGCGAAAATTGAGGTTTGAAAAAGAGGGGGTCAGAGCCCTTTTTGAGGTCCCTTTTTAACCCCTTTTTGCTGGAAAATTGTTTCACGTGAAACAATTTAGGAGCTCTCATTTTGTATAAGGAAAATATATGCGAAAATTGAGGTTCGGTTTAGCCCTGGGTGGCGGAGGAGCAAGGGGGTTGGCGCACATAGGGGTGTTGAAGGTTCTGGAGGATGAGGGAATATCCATCGATGTTATTGCCGGCACCAGCTCAGGGGCCCTAATCGGGGCGCTCTATGCCTGTGGGTATAATGCTTCTTCTATTGAGAAGAAAGGTTTAGAATTTTTGGAGAGCAGTGAATACAAACGAGCCAGGCTCGAATTCTTAAAGGATGAGATAAGAGAAGAAGGCTCAAAACCCATTAAAAAGATTGTCTCTTATGCAAAGTGGAAGTTGATTTATAACCTGAGTTTAGTAAAGCTTGCTCTGGTTAGTGAGAAGAGGGCAGAGGCAATAGTAAATAGTATCCTGCCAGATAAGAATATAGAAGATTTAAGGATTCCCTTTGCTTGTGTCAGTACTGACCTAACTTCCAATAGAGAACTCTGTTTTACTAAGGGGCCTTTGAGAGAGGCGGTTCGGGCAAGCATCACTATTCCTGGCCTTTTCCCACCCTTGAAATGGGAGGGCAGGAGATTGGTCGATGGAGGTGCGGTGAACCTGGTTCCCGTGGATGTTGCTTTCAGATTGGGTGCCGATTTAGTGGCAGGTGTGGATGTGCACGGGTCTTTCCCGCGTAGTAACTATCAGGAGATGAAGACAGGACTTGACGTTATTCTCAGGACTAGCTATATTTCAGGGTTATTTCTTAACGAACTTCGGTTGAAAAAGGCAGATCTGGTGATAAAGCCAAATGTGGATAATATTCACTGGGTAAATTTTAAGAAGTTAGATTATTGTATAAAGAAAGGGGAAGAATCTACCAGAGCTAAACTAAGAGAAATCTATAAATTAATGAGGAAAAGAAAAGTGGAAACCCTGTGGAAGAGGCTCTGGGAACCACGATAAACTTATGGATGGGTTAGCTACCTCATTGCAAAAAAGAGCTAAACAAGCAGGGATAGAGCTCGATAAGGACCAGATAGGAAAGTTCCTCCTATTTTTGCAAGAACTCCAGGAATGGAACAGAAAGGTTAATCTCACTGCCATAAATGATGATGAGGAGATTTTGGTTAAACATTTTATAGATTCTCTTTTCTGCCTTTTAGGAGTGCCATCTAAAATTTATCAAAAGATAAGAAAAATTATAGATATCGGTTCAGGAGCAGGATTTCCCGGGATACCGCTAAAAATTTATCAGCCAAGATTCGAGCTAACTTTGCTTGAGGCGACAAGGAAAAAGGTAGAATTCATACGTTATATCTCTGGTAAACTGGGTTTTGAAAGGAGTTTAGAGGTAATTCACGGAAGAGCGGAGGAGTACGGAAGGAATGGGGAGTACAGGGAGAAGTATGATCTAGCGGTATCCAGGGCAGTTAGTAATTTAGCTATCCTTGCTGAATACTGTCTCCCTTTCGTTAAGATTGGAGGGATTTTCATTTCCCAAAAGGGTCGAGAGATTAAGGGTGAACTCCAGAAAGCAGGTAAGGCGATAGAAGTTCTGGGTGGGAGAATAAATAAGATTATACCTTATAAGTTATCATTAAGAGGAGAAGAATTAGAGAGAAATCTGGTAGTGATGGATAAGGTGGAGAAGACGCCAGAAGATTATCCGCGAAGGACAGGAGTGGTGGTTAAAAGGCCGATTAGATAAATTTTTTGTATTGTATATTTTTAATTTTTTTGCTAATATTTTTAAAACAGTACTTTTTCTGTCATTGCGAACGGAGTGAAGTCCCGATTCATCGGGACCACGCTCCTTTTCCCGATTTTCAATCGGGACTCGCAATGACATTTGTTGCAGGAGTATCTTATGGCAAAGATTGTGGCAATTGCAAATCAGAAGGGAGGAGTGGGGAAGACCACAACGGCTATTAACCTCTCTAGCTGCCTGGCACATTATGGGCAGGAGACACTCCTTATCGATATGGATTCTCAGTCGAATGCTACAAGTGGCCTGGGTATGGAAAAGGATAAAGTTAAACATACTATCTATGAAGTGCTTTTGGAAAAAGCCTCGATTGAAAATATCCTCGTTCCCACTGGTATTGACTGGCTCGATTTAGTTCCAGCAAATGTAGATTTGATTGGAGCAGAAGTGGAGCTTGTGGGACTTATCTCCCGGGAGACAAGGCTAAAGAGAGCACTCAATGGATTGGGTAACCTCTACAAGTATATTCTCCTCGATTGCCCACCTTCCCTGGGCCTTCTCACAGTTAACTCACTGACCGCAGCCCATTCAGTAATTATTCCCATCCAGTGTGAATATTATGCTCTGGAAGGTCTGGGCCAACTAATGAATACATTGAGGCTGGTAAGAGAAAATTTAAATCCCAGGTTGCAGATCGAAGGGGCTCTTTTAACTATGTTTGATGGCCGAGTCAACCTCTCTTCCCAGGTAGTTGAGGAGGTAAGTAAGTTCTTTAAACAGGCGGTCTATCAGACAAAAATTCCCAGAAATGTGCGACTGGCTGAGGCTCCGGGTTTTGGGAAACCTGTTATTCTATATAGTAAAGATTCGAAAGGTGCACAGTCGTACCTTTCATTGACTCGAGAGTTCCTGAAGAGGAACGGAGTGGAAATAGAAGAAGAGTCAGAAAGTTGAGTTTTGGGAGGTAATGGGAATGCGTAAAGCACTGGGTAAGGGGATAGAAGCACTAATTCCGAAAGTACCCCGGGTAGCTCCCATGGAAATTGTAAGTATTGATATTAATAAGATAAAACCTAACAAATACCAGTCCAGGATGCAATTCGACCAGGAAAAGTTAAAGGAGTTAGCGAATTCTATAAAGGGAAAGGGGGTAGTTCAACCAATAATTGTTTCTCCCTCAGGAGAGAACTACCAACTGGTAGCCGGAGAGAGGCGCTGGTGGGCAGCCAAAATGGCAGAGTTGAAAGAGATTCCAGCAGTGGTCAGGAGAGTTACTGATAGGGAGATGTTCGAGATATCTCTAATTGAGAATATCCAGAGAGAGGATCTGAATCCCATAGAAGAAGCTACAGCTTTTGAAAGGTTGATGAAGGAGTTCAATCTAACCCAGCAGGAATTGGCCGACCATTTAGGAAAGACCAGGTCAACGGTTGCCAATATTTTGAGACTTATCAATTTGCCTGAGGAGATTAAAGAGTTCGTTTCCCGTAAACTTATATCTGCCGGACATGCCCGGGTGCTCCTCTCTATCGCAGGGGAGGAGAAACGAATAGACTTGGCCCGGAAGATACTCAAGGAGAAGTTGACAGTACGTGAAACAGAAGATATTGTAGAAAGATGGAGAGTCAAACGGACTCCTTCAGGAAAAAGAGTTGCCCAGAAAGAGAAGAGTCCCGAGGTCGTTGAACTGGAGGAAGAACTCCAGAGAATTCTGGGGACGAAAGTGAGGATTAAGTCTACTGGTTCTGGCAGGTTTTCTCCGGGAGAAGGAGGGAAAGTTCGGGGTAAGATAGAAATTGAATACTATTCCCTGGAAGATTTGGAAAGGATAGTTGAACTATTAAAAAGCTGATAGTGTTCTGGGAGGTTGGAAATGGTCGAAGAAGAGCCAAAGCGTGATGACAAATCTAAAAAGAAAGAGGTAAAATTATCCCACCCTCTCGTTGGTGAAGTTCTATCTAAAATCTCCGAGATTGAAAAGAAAGAGGAAAAGAAAGAAGAGAAGAAAGAAGAGGAGAAAGAAACTCCCCAGGAAAAGTTTCTAGGGGAAGGAGAATTTGAAATTCCCAAGAAGGTCAAGAGCTCTTTAAGGAAGAAGATAAATTTTATGGTAAAGCTCTTTTCTATTTTAGTCGTTCTATTCTTTGGTGGCTGGTATCTGATGGCCAAAAGGTTCCCTTTAAAAACCTGGCTTGTAGACCGTTTTTCTATTCTGACCCATAAGATTATAAAAGAAAAAGATAGTGTGTGGATAAAGAGGAAAATTCCTGGCGTATCAAAGGAAAAGGAATTTTTCTCTCTAAAAAGAAAAATTAGAAAAGACGTGAAAGGGATTCCTGTATATGTAAGAGCGGGGGAAGTAAAGACCTCTAGCCAGGACAGCATATCGACTCTCAATTTTACTACCTCCGACCCTATGGATAAAGTCGCGACCTTCTACTTAAGAGAGATGGAGGGGGAAGGCTATGGGTTGGTGAGGGCCGATTATTGGCCAGGTGCTGATATTGGACAGCTCTTTTTCTCTAAGGAAGGTAAAGACTGCACTGTTAGTCTGGTGGAGAACGAAAGAGGCGGTGTTAATGTAGTTATTTCGTATATCGAGTAGATTGGTCGCGTAGGGGCGACCGCAATTTATCCCGATACATCGGGATGGTCGCCCAGGGGCTTTATGCCCGTAATAAGCTGTTTATTACCGACAGTAAATGTCCATAAAGGGCTACACTACTGACAACTTTTACCAGAGCCACATTTTTAAGGAGGAATTTATGAGAAGATTAATTTTTTGTTGTTTAATTTTGTTTTTGGTTCCAATTTTAACCGGAGGATGCGCTGGTCCCGGGAAACGTCCCGCAATAATTCGCGAGGAAAGAATAGTTGAGAGGAGTCAGGAGTTTAGGCCGGAGTGGATATTCACACCAATATCTATTCAGGAGGGCATGCTTTCCTTTAGTGGCGGGGTGGAGGGGCGAGCCGATTTCTCCCTGGCTCTCCGTAAGGCCAGGGGAGAAGTAGTTAAGAATATTATCGAAGGTATAAAGAGAACAGTTCGGAGAGAATTCAGTGATGCTATCCGTGAATTGAGTATTAGTGATGCTGAGTTAAGCGAGTTTTTGACCGAGACTGTAGGGATAATTATGGATATTTATCAGATGCATGGTATAAAACCAAAAGAAACCTACTACGAAAAGGTGGAAAGGCCGACCGCGGAAGGGGCAGAGTACTTCTATAACTGCTACAAGTTAGTTGAAATCGCCAAAGAAGAATACATTGAGTGGAGGGATGGGGCTTTGAAGAGGATTAAGGATAAGGCTAAGGCAGAAAACAATAAAAGAGTAGAAGAAATAGCTACTCAAATTCTGAATAAGCTTTCTCAATAGGTGATATAGTTTAAAGAACTCGGGACAGAAAAGGAGGAGTGGATATGGCAAAAAAATTTTTAAAGGAGTCTATAATCCTATCACTGGTATTCCTTCTGGGCTGTGCTCCGACTCGGGTGAGGCCTTATGCTGAAAAGTACAAAGGTCCGAAAAAGAGAATTGCCGTTATTGATTTTGAAGTGAAGGTCCCGCGTGCTCACAGGAAGATTGGTTCAGGGATGGCGGAGATGCTTATTACCGCCTTACACGAAACGGGAGAGTTCGTTGTTGTGGAAAGAAAGGCGATCCGCGACATAATCAAAGAGCAGGACCTCGGTGATAGAGGAAGAGTGAGAAAAGAGACAGCAGCAAGGATTGGTGATATATTGGGTGCTCAGGTTCTGGTGCGGGGAGCAGTTACTGAGTTTGAAGAGAAAGTCAGCCGTGGAGGAGTGGGTGGAGTTCTTCTAAAGAAGAAGACAGGAGCTGGCCTCACCACGACTACTGCTTATGTTGCCTGTGATATCCGTATGTACGATGCAACAACGGGAGTAATTCTGGAAGCCACAACTAAAGAGGCTAAGGCAAGGTCTGTGGGTGTAATCTTGGCTGGCGTTCTCAGGACGGGCAACATCCTTGGTGGAGGATTCTCTACTAAGACTCCGTTGGGCAAGGCAACTCGCGGATGTATAGGGGAGATTGTAAATGCAATTGTGGATAGAATGGAAACAATTCCCTGGCAGGCTAAGATAGTCAAGGTGAGCGATGGTAAAGTCTATATTAATGTGGGAGCGAATGCCGGGATTAGAAAGGGAGAGGTCTTTGAGGTTTACAGAGTCGGCGAAGAGTTGATTGACCCTGATACAGGACTCAGCCTGGGCGCTGAAGAGACTTATGCAGGTAAGATAAAGATAAGAGAAGCAGAGAAGAAGTATGCTATTGCTACAATTCTGGAAGGAGAAAGGTTCCAGTGGGGTGATGTGGTGAGGATACCCTGATAATTATGATTTCACATGGATACAACAAACTTATTTAAAACCAGATTAAGTGAAAAAGACTTTGGCAAACTTGCCAGGATAAACAATCCCAAACTTCTGCAATTCGTTGCCAAGTATATAGAACTATGCAATCCTGATACTGTTTTTATCTGCACTGACTCAGCGGAAGACAGAATATATATCGAGCAGGAAGCGATAAGAACTGGTGAAGAGAGGATGCTTGCTGTGCCTGGACAGACTGTTCACTTTGATGGATATTATGACCAGGCAAGAGACAAAAAGAACACTAAATTCTTTTTATCCGAAGGTGTTGATTTAAGTTCCAATTTGAATTTGATTGATAAACAGAAGGGGCTTAAGGAGATTAACACCATTTTCAAAGATATCATGAAAGGGCATAAGTTATATGTGCTTTTCTTCTGTTTGGGGCCTTGTGGTTCTGAGTTCTCCATACCCTGTATCCAGCTTACCGATTCGCCCTATGTTGCCCACAGTGAGCAGTTGCTCTACAGAGCAGGCTATGAAGAGTTCGTTAGATTGGGTCCTTCTGACAGGTTCTTCAAGTTCGTGCATTCGGAAGGGGAACTGGAAAATAATGTGTCTAAGAATATCGAAAAACGCAGGATATACATTGATACTGAAGAAGACATCGTATATAGTATGAATACCCAGTATGGGGGCAACACAATAGGACTAAAAAAGTTGGCTATGCGTCTGGCAATAAGTTTGGCGTCAAAGGAAGGCTGGTTAACAGAGCATATGTTTATTATGGGGGTGCACGGGCCCAATAACAGGACTACTTACTTTACCGGCGCTTTTCCTTCTCTTTGCGGGAAAACGGCTACTGCATTGTTAGAAAATGAGACGGTAGTGGGAGATGACATAGCTTATCTCAGAAATAAGGACGGTATGGTTCGTGCGGTCAATGTGGAGAAAGGAATTTTTGGCATAATTCAGAACGTGAATTCCGTAGACGACCCTGTATTATGGGGAGCACTAAACAGTCCGGGACAGATAATATTCTCCAATGTTCTGGTTACGGAAGAAGGGGGCACTTACTGGATTGGTAAGGAGGGAAAAGTTCCCCAACGGGGAATTAATTACTCAGGAGAATGGACACCAGGTAAAAAAGATACTAAAGGTCGTGAGATAAAGCCATCACATCCCAATGCCCGGTTTACCGTTGAACTGAAACTTCTTAAGAATATGGATGCACAAATCGACAATCCGGAAGGAGTAGCTATAAAAGGAATCGTGTATGGAGGCAGGGACCATGATACATGGGTCCCTGTGGAAGAATCCTTCGACTGGGTACATGGTATAATAACCAAAGGTGCATGTCTGGAGTCAGAGACTACAGCGGCAACCTTAGGTAAAGAAGGTGTCAGAAAACATAACCCCATGGCCAACTTAGATTTTCTTTCCATACCTATTGCCAAGTACGTACAGGATAATCTGAACTTTGGTAAAGGGTTAAAAAACCCGCCCACTATCTTTTCTGTAAACTATTTCCTCAGAGATGCTAATGGGGAGTTTTTGAACAGCAAGGCTGACAAGAAAGTCTGGCTTAAGTGGATGGAGCTACGTGTGCATAAGGAAGTGGAGGCAGTGGAAACTTCTACTGGTCTAATACCAAAGTATCAGGACCTTAAAAGATTATTTAAGGAGGTTCTTAATAAGGATTACTCTGAAGATAGTTACAAGAAACAGTTTACTTTGAAGGTTAAGGAAAACCTGGCTAAGATTGATAGGTTAATGAATATTTATAAAAAGAAGGTTCCTAATACGCCGCACATAGTATTTAAAGTACTGGAAGAACAGAAACAGAGGTTAAACAAAGCAAAAAATAAGAAATAGAGAAATTTCTCCTTCCCCCATAGCCTTATACCTGAGGTGTAACGGTCAATATCTTCTTTGCCTGTTTAGGATATTTGGCTATAAAGCGAAGCTCCCCATCGGTGAGAGGCTTCTGGGTGTGGACATTGGCGTAACGGACAAGTTCCAGGATTTTTCTTGCTTCTTTATCGTCCTTAAATTTTACCTCTAATTTTCCGTAGACATTCCTGAATCCCTTAATCCCGCTATACTCGCCAGTAGTAATCTGTCTTCCTGTCTCTATTATTTCCGGCTCTCCCCGGCCCAGTTCCTCGAAGTCATAAAGTTCGTAATTTCTACGGTCCTTTAATGCGCCATCAGCATGTATCCCTGACTCGTGAGCAAAGGCATTTGCGCCCACTGCTGGCTGGTTGATGGGAAGGGGAACGCCAAATGCATATGAGGCATACTTAGCAATCTTCCAAGCAGAAGAGACGTCTACTCTCTGGTCTAAAATGTATCTATTTTCGCAACCCCTCGATTTCTTAATAGCTAAAATTACAGAGACAAGGTCAGCATTTCCACACCTTTCTCCCATTCCATTAATAGTAGTATTGATGTAGGCATCGACTCCAGCATCGATGGCAGCTTTGGCCCCAGCCACCGAGCAAGCTACTGCCATTCCCAGGTCGTTATGGCAGTGTAGTTCGATTGGTAATTTGACTTCTTCAGCTAAGAGTTTGACCTTTTCATATATACTGAAAGGGTCATCATACCCTAAGGTGTCGCAATAACGGATGCGACAGGCGCCGTGTTCCTTTGCTGCCTGAGCGAACCTGATTAAATATTCGTCGTCAGTGCGGGATGAGTCCTCGGCATTGACGCCAAATGTTTCCATTCCCTTTTCTTTAGCCCTATCGCAGGCTTCAGTCATCATTTTAATAATGTCTTCTCTACCCTTCCTGCCTTCGAATTTGCCCCGCACCATCTGCTGGGAAGTGGAGATGGAAAGATTCAGATGTTTTACTCTGGTTAGTCGAGTAGCCTCTTCCACATCTTTTTTGATTGCTCTAATCCAGCCGGAGAGGATGATCGGTTTGAGGACTCCCATTTTCACCAGTTCCAGATTGGCATTGAGATAACTGGTCTCATGGCGAGTTGCGGGAAAGCCGAACTCGCTCTGATGGATACCCATCTCGTCGAGATAGATATTGATCATCGTCTTCTCTAATTTGGCCAAACCGAGCATGGCAGTCTGCACACCGTCTCTATTAGTTACGTCAATAATGTAAATCTTATTTTTAGCCAATTGCTTCCCTTTCTTAGACAAAACGCCAGAGCTGAAAATAAGGCGGCGTCTCTACTAAAGACTCAAATTACTTCTTCCATACTTTCTTCTTAACGTTTTTAACAGTTACTTCCTCAACGGGATACAGGTGGTATATTATTTCGTCCGGTTCAAACCAGAGCTTTATTTCCCTCTCAGCTTCTGCTTCATTCGTAGAGGCATGGATTACGTTTTCATAAATGCCACTGGTGGTGATGCGTCCATAAGCACCCCTTATGGAGATGGGATCAGCCTCCTCAGGATTGGTGGCACCAGCAATTTCTCTTAGCTTTCTTATTGCGCCTTCTCCGTGATAGACCATAGCCATAACTTTTCGCCTTTTGTGGAGTTCTCCCAGGATATATTTGATAAGTTCTTTGAAGAATGGCTTCTCTTTCATGTGGCAGTAATGTTCTTCAGCCAACTCTCGGCTGACATGGACAATTTTAGCTGCAGCGATTTCCAACTTTGTTTCCGAGAGGCGGGTTAGAATATTACCGGTTAAAGACTTCTTTAAGCCATCCGGCTTTATGAGAACTAAAGTCTGCTGAATCAATTCATTTTCTCCATTTTTCTCTATAATGGTATCTGTTTTATACTAAAAAGCAAGCCAAAATGTCAAGAAAATTCTTGACTTTAAAGGTTAATTTATTATATTCTACTATAGATATTTACAACTTACCAGTTTTTATAATCTATTAATTCCCTATTTTGGAGAGGAGTAGCTCCGATTCATCGGAGCGTTATATAAACGCAACCTACCATGTCCCGTTGGGACTCCGCCTGTGGCGGGGTCCCTTGCGGGAAAGGTTGCGGCTACAGCCTGCGTGGAGTAGCAGAGCTTGCTCTGCGTTATTATCGCGAAACAAGTTTCGCTACTCCAAAACAGCCTCTGAAGAAGGGGTCTTTTTAATTTTAACTTCATTAAATAAAATGGTCACTCCGTCAATTAAGAAAATAAGAGAAGTGGAGAAGGATTGTCAAAAGAAGCTGGAACAGGCACACCTTCAGACAGAAGCTATAATTCAGGATGCGTTGAACAGAAAAATAGAACTAATCGCTCAAGCCAGGAAAGAGACACAGAAGACAATGGAAGAACTGGCTAGGCGAGCGGAGGAAGATGCTCGAGGAGAGAGCAAGAAAATTGCTGATAAAGAAAAAGAGAAGATAAAAAAGCTGAAGGAGAAAGTAAAACCCCGCTTCCATAAGTCACTGAGTCGAATACTAAAGGAGACGGGAATTCAACTAAAATAGAATGGCAATTTCTAAGATAAAAAAAATTCAGATAATAGGACATAATTCAATACGGGAAAACGTGCTCGCACTCCTCCACAAATGGGGAGTTATGGAGATTAATGACCTGCGGAAAGAGCTTACCCAGGACTATTTTATGGAATCGAGGCAGGAGTCGATTTTTGAAGACAGATTGAGAAAAATTCAATACCTCCTCGAGTTTCTCGCCAGATTCCGGGAGAAATCCGCATTTCTGGAAGGGTTAACTCAAGAAAAGTTAGTTCTGGACCAAGTTGAATTGGTTAACATTTTAGAGACTTTCAGATTGGATGAAGTCTACTCCCAGTGTAAGAATCTGGAAGAAGAATTTCGCGAATTAGAGGTGGAAAAGAAAAGACTTAACGAGGAGAAGACCGTCTTAATTCCCTGGAGAGATTTATTGTTAAACTTGTCTGACCTTGTGGATACAGATAAGACTCGAGTGGTTCCGGGAATCGTTCCTGTGAAAAATTATAAAAAGTTCTCAAGCGAACTGGAGAAGAGTTCATCAGCGAGTTACTGGTGTGAAGTCAGACGAAACAAAACTTCTGTATATATGGTGCTTATTTTTCTAAAAGAAGAGAAAGATAATATCATTCCTCTTCTAAAGAAGTACGAATTTTACGAAACTCTTTTGCCTCAAGTGAACCATTCGCCTGAGGAGTTTCTTGTCCAGATTGAAAGAGAGATAGGAGAAGCGGAAAACAGGGAAAAAGAACTGAACAGGGAAGCCTCTTCTCTGTTGCGTTACAAGGCCCAGCTTATGGCTGTACACGACCACTATTATAATCTCCAGAAGAAGGAGAAAGCAGGAGATTTTTTAGCCCGGACAAAGGGCTCCTTTTTCCTTTCCGGCTGGATTCAGGAAAACAGGGTGGGCCGGGTAAAGAAAACTTTAGAAGAGAAATATCCCGAGATAGAAATAATAGTTTCTCCTCCCGGCAAGGACGAGAAAGTACCTGTGATTCTGGAAAATAGTAGAGCAATTCAGCCCTTTGAAGTTGTTACAGACCTTTTTGGTCGCCCCGTATATGGAAGTATCGATCCTACCCCCTATATGGCACCATTCTTTGCACTTTTCTTCGGTCTCTGTATTACTGATGCAGGATATGGCATAGTTCTGGCGGTATTTTCCTGGCTCGCTCTGAAGAAATTAAAGATGGGACCGATGGGGAGGCGTTTTTTCCGTTTAATCGGTTACGGGGGTCTGGCTGCTATTTTTTGGGGTGCGGTGACTGGTGGCTGGTTTGGGAATATGATTGATAGATTACCGGAAAGTTTCAATTTCCTGAAAAGTATGAAGGGGGCAGTCGTTGTTTTCGACCCCATAGAAAATTCGCTCCTTTTCTTAGGATTGGCGATAGCTCTGGGCTTTATTCAGGTGTGGACGGGAGTGACTATAAGATTGTTGAGAGAGATAAAGGATAAGGACTGGCAGAATGCTTTCTTTAGAGAGATGCCCGCCCTGGGGGTACAAGTTTCGCTTCCCCTCCTTATAGCCATCTACCTATTCAAGGTTCTGCCTCCCATACCGGTTCTGGTCACAATCAGTGTGGGACTATTTTCTCTTAGCAGCTTAGCAATATTTTATAATCAGTGGACTACAAACAAGGGAGTGTTGTTTAAACTCTTCTGGTGCTGGTTTGGCTGGTACGGGGTGGTAACCGGGAATGCGTTAGCCGATATACTTTCTTATCTGAGGCTCTTCGCCTTGGGTTTAACCACGGGTCTTCTGGCTTCTGCGATTAATGAAATTTTCTCTCTCATTTCGGAAATCCCCTATGTGGGGCTTCTGTTAGTAATTGTTCTCTTTGTCCCGGCACATTTATTTAACATAGCGATGAATGCATTTGGAGGATACGTTCACACTTCACGGTTACAGTATCTCGAGTTTTTTATGAAGTTTTTTCAAGGCGGAGGGGAGGAATTCAGACCTTTTGCCGAGGAGAGGAGATATACGGTAATTAGATAAAAAGATTCAGATTTTGTAGGCACGGTTTCAACCGTGCAGATGAATTGGAATTTTGTAGGTCCCGATTTATCGGGACAGTAGAGGGGGTGGAGATGGGAGGATTGGTAGTGGCTATTGTTGGCGGAGCGATGGCAGTATTTATGGCTGGCATTGGTTCCAGTATAGGCGTAGGGTTGGCTGGTCAGGCGGCAAATGGTGTCCTATCTGAGAGTCCGGAAAAATTTGGCAGGATGTTTCTACTGGTAGCGCTTTCAGGAACTCAAGGGTTTTATGGTTTCGTGGTTGGGTTTTTAGTTATTATTAAATTGGGTCTTCTGGTTGGGGAAATTCCTGTTATTAGCTTATATCAAGGCCTGCAAATTTTTGGCGCTTGCATGCCCATTGCTTTTTCCGGGCTGATTTCGGCTATTCATCAGGGAAAGGTTTGTGCTGCTGGAATAGGGGTGGCAGCAAAACAGCCGGGAGCAGAAATGAGAGCATTAATTTATGCAGCTTTAGTAGAAACATACGCACTTTTGGGCTTGGTAACTTCTTTCTTTCTCCTTACAGGGATTCGCCTGGGAAGTTGACGCCATTTAATTAATGGTGGACAATAAAAGCTCTCCTATAATTTTTGAGGAAATCTTATGCCTCTGGAAAAAATTCTTGAGAAGATTATCCAGGATAATGACAAAGAGATAAGAAAAATTATCGACGAAGCAGAGTCCCGAGCTTCCCGGATAATCGAGGAGGGCAAACGAGAAGCAGAAAGGGTGGTTGGTGAGCTCACCCGGGAAGGGATAGAGAATGCCCGCAAGGGTGGGGAAAGAATTGTGACCTTAGCCTCTTTAGAGTCACGCAAGCGTATACTAGGGGAGAAGCAGAGAATTTTGGGAGAGGTTTATCAGGAAGTAGAGAAGAGAATAAGGAATTTGAACGGCAGAGATTATCGAAAGTTGGTAAACAGAATTATGCTAAAGAGTTGCCAGAGCGGCGAGGAGTTGGTAGTTGTTGGCAAAAATGACAGGAAAAGAATCGATCAGAAATTGATTAACAGCGTAAATGCTGAATTGGTGAAAGCTGGTAAAAAGGGCAAACTGAAGTTATCTCCTGAGCCAGCGTCTATTCCTGATGGATTTATTTTGAAATCGGGAAAGATAGAAATAAGCAACTCCTGGGAAAACATATTGAGGTCTTTACGGGAGAAGACAGAAGAGGAAGTTATAAAACTCCTGTTTACATAAAAGTTTTCAAAAGGTAGTCGCTCCGATTCATCCAGCCCCTGCTCTCAGGGGCGGGATTCATCGGAGCGTCCTGAGGTCTCATATGGATAATCGTTATGCTTATGCTGTGGGAAAGATAAGAGCAAAAGAAGTAAGACTACTCGATCTTCCTAAACTGTTAAGTATTCTCGAGGCGGAAAATGTTGAAGAAGCACTCAAGGGTTTGAGCGATACAGATTATCGAGAGGGGCTGGCGCTGGTTAAACAGGAGGAGGATTTCGACTTGCATCTCTCTCTCCATATGGAGAGTGTTTATGGGTTGATTTCTGAACTGACACACGATTCCCAGTTAACAGATTTATTCATTTTACGAAACGACTTCCATAATATAAAGGTTGCTTTTAAGAAAAAGTGCGGAGCTTCCGTGAAGGAGGAATACTATTTGGCTCCCTCCGTAGTTAATCGGGAAGAGCTTGTAGAAGCGGTGGAAACCGGTAATTACGGCAGATTACCTCCACTTTTAGCAGGAACTCTCCAAGAAATAGAAGGAATCTATAATAGTTCTAAAAAAAATATCCAGCTAATCGACACTACTCTCGATGAGATATACCTTTCTCACTGTCTTCAGGTATCACAGCAGGCAAAGTGTGAATTTCTGGAGAGACTCTTTTTAATTCAAATTGACCTCACCAATATTAGAACTTTCTTGAGACTGAAGGAGATGGATAAGGGGAGAGACTTTCTAAAGAATCGCTTGATTTCTGGAGGGCTCTTGGAGAGAGGCCATTTCTTAAAATCGTTTGCAGGTTCCCTGGAGAGCTTTGTCGATAGCCTGAGATTCAAGGATTATTACGGAATAGTAAAGGATGGGATTGAAAGTTGGAAGAAAAGCGGAAGCTTCTCTTTTTTAGAAAAGTTATTCGATGATTACCTGTTAAACTTCGTCAAAAAAGCAAAATATATAAGCTTTGGTATTGAACCCTTAATTGGCTATCTGGTGGCTAAGGAGATGGAAGTTAAGAACCTCAGGACGGTCATAGTAGGTAAGTTTAATGGATTGTTTCCGGAAATAATCAAGGAAAAACTGAGGGAGGTTTATATCAGTAGCCGCAACCTTTAAGTGGCAGGAGGAAAGAGAAATGAAGCTGGCAATAATTGGGGAGAGAGATTTCATCTGGGGTTTTAAGGGAGTGGGTTTCTCTATCTTTCCTGTGAGTGACAGTTCCCAGGTAGCCAGAGCGCTTGATGCAATTGGCAAAGGAGACTATTCATTAGTTTATATTACAGAGACTTTTGCTAAGGCTTTTCTGGAAAAGATTGATGAAGTCTCAAAAATGGCAAAGGTGGATATTACTATTATCCCTGGGATTCAAGAGAAAAAGTTAGGTTTGGAGAAGTTAAGGAAGATAGCTATTAGGGCGGTGGGAGCAGATATATTTTCAGAGTCACAGGGCGTGGGTTGAGAGTGATGATTTCCTGGAGATAAAAGATGATTAAAGGTAAAATTGTAAAAGTATCGGGTCCTCTGGTGGTTGCTGAAGAACTGCCGGGAGTGAAAATGTATGAGGTGATGCGCGTGGGGACTCCCGGGTTGATTGGTGAAGTGCTTGAGTTGAAGGGGAACAGGGTCTCTATCCAGGTATACGAGGAGACTGCTGGGCTGGGTCCTGGGGAACCCGTTGTATCCACAGGTGGGCCGCTATCAGTGGAGTTAGCTCCCGGGTTAATTTCCTCTATTTATGACGGAATTCAAAGGCCTCTGGACAAAATAAGAGAGAAAGCGGGAGATTACATTACCAGAGGACTCTACATCCCTGGAATTGACCGGGAAAAGAGATGGAAGTTCAAACCTCTGGTTAAGAAGGGAGATAGGGTTATCTCAGGTGATATAATTGGAGAAGTCCAGGAGACTACTCTGGTAACACACAAGATAATGGTGCCTACGGGAGTTGAGGGCGAAGTTGTGGAGATTCTTAAGGGAGAATTCAGGGTAGAGGAGACCATTGCCCGCATTCGGCCGTCCCATTCTCGCTCCACAGTTTCTTTGAGTATGCTTCAGAAATGGCCTGTCCGACAGGAGAGACCCTATAAAGAAAAACTCCCTCCGACTCTCCCTCTTTACACAGGAACAAGGGTAATCGACACCTTCTTCCCTATCGCTAAGGGTGGTACTGCCTGTATTCCTGGTCCCTTCGGAAGTGGGAAGACTGTAGTTCTCCACCAGCTGGCTAAGTGGGCAGACGCAGAGATCATTATTTATGTTGGCTGTGGAGAGAGGGGAAATGAGATGTGCGATGTTTTAATGGAAATGCCCAGGTTAAAAGACCCTCGTACGGGAGAGTCTCTGATGAAGAGGACTGTCCTGATTGCCAATACTTCTAATATGCCAGTAGCTGCCCGGGAAGCGTCTGTTTATACCGGGGCTACAATTGGGGAATATTTCCGTGATATGGGATATAAGGTAGCTATTATGGCAGATTCGACTTCCCGTTGGGCAGAGGCGATGAGGGAGATGTCGGGAAGGCTGGAGGAAATGCCTGGAGAGGAAGGCTATCCTGCCTATTTGGCTGCCCGGGTAGCCGGGTTTTATGAGCGCTCTGGCAAGGTTATCTGTCAAGGCCAGGATCAGAGAGAAGGTTCCCTTTCTATAATTGGTGCTGTTTCTCCCCCTGGCGGTGACCTTTCCGACCCTGTGGTTCAAGCAACTCTGCGCATGGTAAAAGTCTTCTGGAGTCTGGAAGATAAACTTGCCTATCAGCGCCACTTTCCGGCAATCAATTGGCTGAACAGTTATTCGCTTTATCTGGATAATATTGAGGAATATTTATCTAAAGAAGTGGCTAAAGATTATCTTCAGCTGCGCTCAGAGGCGATGCGCATCCTTCAGGAGGAATCATCTCTGGAAGAGCTGGTGAGGTTGGTGGGATTGGAAGCGCTCTCTCCTGAGGATAGATTAATTTTAGAGACGGCAAAGTCGATAAGGGAAGATTTTCTCCATCAGCATGCCTTTGACCCGCAGGATGCTTATACGGGAGTAAAGAAGCAGTATCGAATGCTTAAAGTTATAATCAAACTTTTCCGTCTTTCCAAGGAGTTATTGGAGGAGGGTGTGGAGTTTTCCAAACTTTTGAAGCTCAAAGTGAAAGAAAGAATATCCCGGATGAAATTCATCGATGAAAAAGAAGAGGAGAAATTTGACCTGATAGAAGAGGAAATGGAAAAGCAGATAGAGGCAAGTAGAAAGTCAATGTAGGTAGTGTAGGGGCTTGTCCCCGTCCCGATTTATCGGGACGCCCATAAAGGGCTACACTACACATAGAAAGGATAGAGGATTCCAATGCAAAGGGAGTATCTTACAGTTTCCAGTATTGCCGGACCTTTGATTATCGTTGAAGATACTGCGGGAGTTAAATACGATGAGATAGCGGAGATTACTCTTGTCAGTGGAGAGGTAAGAAGGGGAAGAGTGCTGGAAGTAGATGGTGGCAAGGTTCTCGTCCAGCTCTTTGAGGGCACCACAGGTCTAAATCTTGCCCAGTCCCGGGTGAGGTTCCTGGAGAGAAGGGTAGAGCTCCCTGTCTCTATTGATATACTGGGAAGAATTTTTGATGGATTGGGACGTCCCATTGATGGAGGGCCGGCTATACTTGCCGAGAGTAGAGAGGATATAAATGGTAGTCCAATCAACCCCGATGCCCGGAACTACCCTTCAGAATTTATTCAAACCGGTATTTGTGCAATAGATGGAATGAATACACTAGTAAGGGGTCAGAAACTACCAATCTTTTCAGGCTCCGGGCTTCCGCACAATGAGCTTGCCGCACAGATTGCCAGGCAGGCAAAGGTTATTTCTCGAGGTAAAGGAACTGATATCGAGGAAAAGTTTGCCGTTGTCTTTGGAGCAATGGGGATTACCTTTGAAGAAGCCAATTTTTTTATTACAGATTTCAAGAAGACAGGAGCAATTGAGAGAGCTGTGCTGTTCATCAATCTTGCTGATGACCCGGCGATTGAGAGGTTGGCTACTCCCCGGGTAGCTCTGACTGCTGCCGAATATTTGGCTTTTCGCAGGGATATGCATGTGGTGGTAATCCTGAGCGATATGACCAACTATTGCGATGCTCTTCGAGAAGTATCAGCTGCCAGAAAAGAGGTTCCTGGACGGAGAGGCTATCCTGGTTATATGTATACTGATCTGGCAACAATTTATGAGAGAGCAGGAAGAATAAAAGACAAAAAAGGCTCAATTACCTTGATACCCATCTTAACTATGCCCGAAGATGACAAGACCCATCCCATTCCCGATTTGACAGGCTATATCACCGAGGGGCAGATAATCTTATCGAGGGAGCTCCACAAAAAGGGCATTTCACCGCCAATAGATGTTCTTCCCTCCCTTTCCAGGCTAAAAGAGAAGGGAATTGGAGAAGGGAAAACAAGGGAAGACCATGGAAATGTAACTTCTCAGCTCTTTGCTGCCTATGCCCGGGGCAAGGAGGCAAAGGAACTGGCAATAATCCTGGGAGAGGCTGCTCTCTCAGAAACAGATAAGAAATTCTCTCAATTTGCTGATGAATATGAGAAAAAGTTTGTTACTCAGGGAGAATATGAGGAGAGGAGTTTGGAGAAGACCCTGGATATTGGCTGGGAGCTTCTCAAAATGTTACCCAGGGAAGAACTGAAGAGGGTGAAGGAAGAAGAGATACAGAAGTATATGGAAAGAGTTGAAAGGAAGTAACTATGAGGCTTGCTGTTAATCCCACAAGGATGGAGCTTTTGAAATTGAAGAAAAGGTTAATCCTTGCCCGTCGAGGACACAGATTGCTTAAGGATAAACAGGATGAACTGATGCGTAATTTCTTATCTCTGATAGAGGAGATTAAGGAACTTCGCCTGACAGTTGAGATAGAATTGTTCCAGGCCTATGGGTCTTTCCTTATTGCCAGGTTGACTATGGGAAGAGAGTTTTTAGATGAAGCATTGATGTTCAGTCAGCTGGAGACTAATCTTGAAGTCACCTATGTTCCCCTTATGAATCTCAGGATTCCCAGATATAGACTTAACATAGAGGGCGACTACTTTTCTTACGGACTTCTTACTACCTCTATGGAGCTGGACAGGGCATTGAAAAGGTATAGGGAACTAATACCAAAGATGGTGGAACTTGCGGAAAAGGAGAGAGAGTTAGAAATGCTCTCTTATGAGATCGAGAGGACACGACGGAGAGTCAATGCCTTAGAGCATATATTGATTCCCAATATATTTGAAACTATCAGTTATATTAGCATGAAGCTGGAGGAACTGGAAAGAAGCAATCTTGTCAGACTGATGAAGATCAAGGATATAGTAAGAAGACATTAGAGATAGGTGGATGGGATGGAATTTTTTTTAACACTGGCAACAATTCTGGTTTTAGTTGTTGCCATAATTTATCTAGTCGGAAAATATAGCAAAGAAAGAAAGTTACGAGTCATGTTGAAGGAGGCAGAAGATGAGATAGAAGAGCGTGTAGAAGACCTGGAAATCCTCCTGTCCTTCCTCTTAGGAATTCATGAATTCGGCGTAGCCACCAGTGGAATAGTGGAAATAGACCGCTTGGCGAAATTGATTGTCATTAACGCAACTAGACTTTTAAGGACGGAAATGGGCTCTCTGATGTTGATAGACAAGGAGACAAACACGCTGGAGATTGTAGCAGCAAGAGGTCTGCCTGAGGAATTAGTGAAGAACATCCATATTCCCATTGGAAAAGGCATTGCCGGGAAAGTGGCTGAGGAGGGAGAGCCGATTCTTTGTGAAAATATAGAAACTGATAAGCGTTTTTTAAGGGAGAGTAATGAAAAATATACCTCTAAGTCTTTTGTGTCCGTTCCTCTCAAAGTTAAAAACAGGGTAATTGGCGTTTTAAATGTAAACAACAAAGAGTCGAAACAGAAGTTTGATGAAAAAGACTTGAGGCTAATAAACATTTTAGCCGACCAATCAGCAAGGACTATTGAAAATGCAGAGCTTTATAAACATATGCAAGACACCTATCTGGGAACAATTCAGACTCTTGCTCGAGCCATTGATGCCAAAGACCCCCATACTAGAGGCCATTCGGATAGAGTGACCCGGTATGCGGTGAAGATTGCCAAAGAGATGAACCTCTCCGAGAGCGCAGTTAGGAATATCGAGTATTCTGCTCTCATTCATGACATTGGAAAGATTGGTATTCAGGAAGCAATCCTGACGAAAAAAGGTAAACTCTCGGGGACAGAATACGAGATTGTCAAAATGCATCCGCTAATTGGGGAAAGCATCATAACTCCTGTCAAATTCTTAAACGGAATTGCTCCATTAATTCTTTACCATCATGAACGTTTTGACGGCAAGGGCTATCTGGAGGGATTGAGGGGCGAAGCAATTCCCTTAGGTGCGAGAATCATTAGTGTTGCTGATGCTTTCGATGCCATGACTTCCGATCGACCTTACCGCAAAGCGTTGACCAAGGAAGAGGCTAGAAAAGAATTGGAGAAAGAGAGCGGAAAAAGATTCGATCCCCAGGTGATTAAAGCTTTCTTGAGACTACGGGACAAAGGAGAACTGGAAAAGGAAGGTCTGTAAGTGGAAAACCCGGCAATTAACTGCGAACGAGTAAAGAGAGTTTTAGTAGAATTTATTAGAAAGAGAATAGAGAATAGTGGATTCCAGCGAGCGGTCTTAGGCCTTTCTGGCGGGCTCGATTCAACAGTCGTTGCTTACCTGGCGGTGGAGGCGCTTGGAGACCCTCATAATGTGTATGCCTTGATTCTGCCTTATAAATCTTATCAGTCGGAGAATGTAAAGCATGCCCGGCTTATTGCCAGAAAGCTGGGGATAAATTCACAGATAATTAGGATTGACCCTATGATTGAAGAATATTTCAGGAAATTTTCTTATAGAAGAATTTCTCATTCTGCTATCCTGGGAAGTGAGGGCTCACAGGTTAAAGCATTGGAATATTTGAGGAGGGGAAATAAGATGGCGCGGGAGAGGATGTCCATCCTTTACGACTGGGCATTAGTTTTGAGGGGTTTGGTACTGGGGACGAGCAATAAGACAGAACTAAGCATGGGCTATTTTACCAAATATGGCGACGGAGGAGTCGACCTGGAACCACTGGGCGACCTTTACAAGACTCAGGTGAGGCAACTGGCGAAATATCTCGGGGTTCCCCAGTCAATCATAAGAAGGCGTCCATCGGCGGGATTATGGCCGGGGCAGACTGATGAAGGAGAACTGGGAATCAATTACGAGGAGCTGGATAAAATATTATATTGTATATTGGAGAAAAAACATAGTATTAAGAAATTACTAACTCTTGGCTTTTCCATAGAAAATGTCGAGAGAGTTAAAAATTTTGTTAAGAATTCAAAACACAAAAGGAGGCTGCCACCAGTTGCTAAGATAGGGTAAGAATTATGGGTATACTTTATGTTGTGGCTACTCCCATTGGTAATCTGGAAGATGTAACCTTGAGAGCACTGCGTATTCTTAAGGAAGTCGATTTAATTGCAGCTGAAGATACAAGAAAGACCAGAAAATTATTAAGTCATTATGGTATTCACACCCCCCTCACCAGCTATTACGGCCGAGAAAGAAAAGCAGATTATCTAATTGACACCCTGAACAAAGGTAAAAATGTGGCTTTAGTATCAGAAGCAGGAACTCCCGGAATTTCTGATCCTGGCTACCCTCTCATAAAGAGGGCGATAGAGAAAGGAATTACCGTCCAGTCAATTCCCGGCCCCTGTGCTGCTATATCCGCACTGGTAGTCGCAGGCCTGCCCACTGATGGATTCATTTTTACGGGCTTTTTACCCCGTAAGAAAGGAAAGTTAACAAAACGACTGAGAGAACTATTTAATTTCGAAAAGACAGTTATTTTTTATGAATCGCCAAACAGGATAATGGCCACTCTGGAAGTGGTCAAAGAAAATTTTGGAGAGGTGAATGTAGTTGTCGCCCGGGAATTAACGAAAAAGTTTGAAGAAGTCATCAGGGGAAGTATTGACCAGGTATTGACTCTACTTAAGGGAAGAAAAATAAAAGGCGAGGTGATAGTTCTCCTTCATAAACCTCCTGTAGGGACAGACCGCCGTGTCTGTCCGTGAAATGGGCTGACAAAGCCATCAACCCCTACCTGATATCACGGGTTGATATTCGGAGGAATTTGAGGTATAATTACTGGTGAAATGGCAATAAAAATTAGACTATTCCATAAATTTATCCTTATTATGGTCGTTCTTGCTGTCCTTCCGCTCTCCATTGTGGGACTGAGGATGATTAATATCAATAGGGTGGCTCTTCAGGATTCTATTTTAGAGCTCCATACCCATCTGGCTCAGTCGTTGGCGGAGAGGATTGACGATTACATAGATAATCTAAGAGGGAAACTATCATTTATAATCACTTCTCTGAAGATTGCAGAAATGTCCTGGTCAGAAAAGAGAGTTGTGCTGAAATCTCTTTTGGAGACAAGCGAGGATTTCGTTACTATTTCTATCGTGAATAGTAAAGGAACGGAGATAATAAAAGTCTATAACCCCAGGCTGGAAAGGAAACCAAGGCTACTTAATCTGAGGGAAGATAAGTTATTTATTAAAGCGCTTCGAGGCAGTCATGATATCGGTTCTCTCTACTACGTAGGAGACGATCCCAGGTTGAACGTGGCTTATCCTATGGTGGGAGGGCAGGTCATTTACATTGTGGTCACGGTGAACAAGCTCTGGCATAAGATTTACAGTACAATGATCGGAAGGACTGGTTTTGCCTTTCTTGTAAATAAGGAAGGGAAAATTATAGCTCACCCCCAGAAAAAGAGGGCTAAGAACTTTGAGGATGCCACTCAGTTGGCTATTGTCCAGGAGGTCCTTTCTGGCAAGACTCTGGGAAGCAAGGAGTTCACTGACGAGAGGGGAGTGGAGATGGTTGGTGCTTATGCTCCAGTGAAGAGGTTAGGCTGGGGGATGATTGTGCAGCAGGCAAAAAATGATGCCTATATCTCGGCAATAAAAATGAAGCAGAACGCCATCCTCTGGATAATTGTGTCCATCTTTGGAGCAGCCCTGGTGGGGTTTCTTACTGCCCGGGGATTGAGCCGTCCCATCCTCAAATTAATTGTGGGTGCGGGAAAGGTAGCCGAAGGCGATTTTACCCATAAAGTTGTGGTGGAGACTCACGATGAACTTTTAACTCTAGCCGATACCTTCAATTTAATGACCCAGAAATTGAAGGAATATAATGACCTGCAGATTGACAGGATAATTGCCGAGAAGACCAAGACAGAAGCAGTCATCTACAGTATTGCCGATGGAATTGTGATGACAGATTTTTCTGGCAGGATATCTCTTATGAACAAGCAGGCCCGGGAAATGCTTCAAGTTAGCGGAGAAGAGGTGCTGGGCAAAGATTTGATAGATTACATTGGAGACAAGAGGATTGCCCAGAGCCTTCATGAGATAATAGAGCAGAAAGAGAAGACTGTAGTGAGGGAGATCGACCTCTCTCAGGGTCCTTACCGGAAGTTCATAAAGACAGGCACCAATATCGTAAAGACTGAGAAAGGAAAGAATCTGGGTGTGGTTACAGTGCTCCACGACATTACTCTGGAGAAAGAGATAGAAAAGATGAAAGATGATTTTGTCCATTCCATAACTCATGACCTCAGAAGCCCAATGACTTCCATTCGTGGGTTCGCGGAGGTTCTGCTTGATGGCTCGGCTGGCGAAATAAATGAAGAGCAGAAGGAATTTTTGAAAATAATAGATGCTTCCAGCCGGAAACTTCTGGACATGATCAATAACATTTTAGATGTGGCAAAGTTAGAAACCGGTAGGATGAAACTTACTCTTAGACACTTCGACCCAAAGGAGACCGTTGAAAGGATCATCAAGATAATGGAACCACAGGCAGTAAAATCAGAGGTGAAATTATCCAGTCAGGGATTTGATACCTTTCCCAAAATTCGGGCTGACAGTGACCTGATGGAGCGGGTAATTATGAATCTGGTCTCCAATGCCATAAAGTTTACTCCTTCTGAAGGGAGCGTGGATATAATTGGACAAGACTTCCCGGATAGGATTCAAATTACAGTCGCTGATACCGGGATGGGCATTCCTCCAGACTATTTAGACACGGTATTTGACAAATTTCAGCAGGTTGGAATCGGGAAGGAAGAAAAGAGGAGGGGGACTGGTTTAGGGCTAACTATCGCCAAACATGGAGTAGAAGCCCATTTAGGAAAAATCTGGGTGGAGTCGGAAATGGGAAAGGGAAGCAGGTTCTCTTTCTGGCTTCCCAAAAAGTTGGTAAAGAGTAAAAAAGGAGAAATCGTATGTGGTTGATGGGGAAGAAGGCAACCATTCTAATTATCACTTTTATGGCTATTCTGTCTCTCTTTCTCCTATCTCAAGCTCAGGAGGAGAGGGTCGAGCTTATCGAAGTGACTGTAAAGAAGGGAGATACACTACACAAGTTTGCTGAGATATATCTACGAGACCCATCACGGTGGCCAGAGATTTACAAATATAATAAAGAGTTGGTCAAAAATCCCCACCTCATTCTTCCGGCAATGAAAATCAAGGTCCCCGTCGGCTTACTGAAAGATGAGATTGCTGACATAATCCGTATAAGAAACAAGGTGCGTACCCGGAAAAGAGGAGAATCAGAATGGGAGAGGGCGGTTCTCCGTATGAGGCTCTTCTCTGAAGATGGAATCAGAACTCTTTCTGACTCTCTCGCTCATATAAAATTTATAAAAGGCGAGATCATCAGGTTAGGGGAGAACTCACTGGTTATTCTTAGACCGGAAGAGAAAGAGGAGACAGTGGAGTTACTTTCCGGAGAGTTGAGAGCATCAGAGGCAAAGGTTCTCACTGCTTCTGCAATAGTTGAACCCCAAATCTCACCTACGCTCGCCAAACCCGACTTCAAGACAAAGATAAAGAAGGACAAGACGACCCTGGTATCTGTTTACAAGGGAAAAGTAGACCTCATATCCCAGGGAGAGAGAGTGACAATTCCTGAAGGATTTATGTCTCAGGCAAAATTGGATTACGCTCCGGAAAAACCTATCGCCCTGCCGCCCCCGCCTGACCTGGACCAGGCTAAGGAGGAGCTGGCAAAGAAACCAGCTGCTCCTGAGTTAGGTGAACAGGAAGTGGTAGAAGAAGAGATTAATTTGGAGGAGACTCTTGTCGGGCTCGATTTCTCTGAAAAGAAGAGAAGACTGGGGATAAAATATCTCCATCTTCAGGTCGCTTCTGACCCCGAATTTATGGATATCGTCGAAGATAAGAGATTGAAAAGTATCGCAGAGTACCAGAGGAGGAAACTTCCCGATGGCGAATATTTCTGGAGAATCTCTTATGTTTATGAAGACGAGTTCGAGAGCAAATATTCTCCAGTCAGAAGTTTTACAGTTGTTACTACTCCTCCCGGGTTAGAGGTGTCTTCTCCCCAAGAAAGGGAAAAAATCCCAGATGAATTTGTTAAAGTGAAGGGCAGGACAGATGAAGGTTGCATAGTAAGAGTGAATGATAAACGCATATACGTCGATGAGGAAGGAAAATTTTTCACTGTAGTACATTTAACCTTGGGAAAAAACATAATTACTGTTCAATCTGAAGATGAAAAGGGCAATGTAGCTATAGTAAAGAGAAAAATAGAAGCAGTCCATCCAAAGAAGAGAAGCTTCTGGGGTGGGCCAGGGATTGCGATTACCATAGGTTTAATGGCAATTATTTTAATAAGTGTCCTTTAGAGGTTAGAAAGATGCCTAAGAAAGTGCTTATTGTAGATAGTGATATTGATGCAAGGTTCTTAGTGAAGGTCCATTTGAGAAGATTCAATGTTGAATTTATCGAAGCCAGAGATGGAGAGTCGGGGTTGGAACTCGTCCAATCAAAGAAACCCGATTTAATTGTGATGGATTATGTTCTGCCCAGGTTGAGCGGCTACGAGATGGTAAAGAAAATTCGGAAGGATAAAGCTACCAGAAATATCCCTATAATTATAGCCACAATAGCCGGGTTCGACCTGCAGATGAAGGAATTGAATGTTATACAGTATCTCCCCAAGCCTTTCTCTCGGGAACAATTTTTAACAGCAGTGGAGAAAGCCTTAGGAAAGACACCTTTTAAAAGGAAGGAAACCAGAGTAGCCCCTCCAGGTGGTCAAACTGCAAAGGTAGTTCCTATCAAAAAGAAAAGTGAGGCTACAGCCACAATGAAAAAGATTGTTGTAGCAGATGATGAAGAGGATGTGAGAGAGTTACTGGGAAGTTTACTCAAAGATAAATATCTAGTAATCCTGGCTAGAGATGGGCTGGATTTGATAGAAAAAGTCAAAAAAGAGAGACCTGACTTAATCATCTGTGATGTGATTATGCCCGGGCAGAGCGGCTATAAGAGTATTAAAAGGTTAAGGGAGAAGCCTGAATTTCTCAATCTGCCAGTAATCTTCAATTCGGGTTTAGTTAAAGACAGAGAGTTATACGAGACCTTAAAGCCAGAAGGCCCGAGCTATTTCATAAGCAAACCATTCGGAAAGAAGGTCCTTTTAGATAAAATAGAAGAAATGTTAAATAAATAAAGGAGTAGCAGAGCAATAGTTCCGTGTTAATGTAGGGGCGACACGCAGTTTATCCCGATGTATCGGGGTGGTCGCCCAAAGTGGCAGAGCGTAAAGTCATGGGCTCATAGCTCAACGGATAGAGCACAGGGTTGCGGACCCTGGTGTGAGGGTTCGATTCCCTCTGAGCCCTTTAAATTTATAGGGATCAGGAGTGAAATTTTTTTTAATTTTTGCAAATGGGATATGTGTTGCATGGACGGGGTTTATATTCCTCTATTTTCTTAAATACAATTTCATTTCCTGGGTTATGACGGATATTCCTTCTCTCATCCAGATGTTTGTAGTATTTGCTCTGATTTTTGGGAAGAAAATATTAATGAATATTTCCATCCCTTTCCTTCTATTCTATGGAGCAGGGGGATTTTTTATTTTCGATTGGTCTTCCAGGACGATGCCTGCCCAGATAAGCCACTCGATAATGATTCTGACAACTCTCTATATTATCTATCTTATGATTACGCGCTGGGAGATAGGGAAGTTGGCAATCGGGATTATGCTCGGAATTATACTCTTTGTGCCGTTTAGAGTATTTGAGATTTACTATTTGGAAGCCCATCCAGAAATTAAAAGTCATTTCGAATTTTTTAAGGGCAAATAGTTCTATGGAGAGATGCCGGAGTGGTTGAACGGGGCGGTCTCGAAAACCGCTATCCCGATTTCGGGATCGGAGGTTCGAATCCTCCTCTCTCCGTTTGATTTAATTCCGGGGACACAATACTTAATTATGTGAAAAAAAGGGATCAGAGTCATTTTTTTACTAGCGACGGGCAAAAGACGCTTGAGCGCCCCGGTGTTCCGCTTTGCGTAACAGAAATGCGAAATTTGAGAAAGGTTGGTGAGAAAAAATGGGAAATTTGGGTAAAGTCATTTTTTGCACTCTATTGGTAGTTACTCTTCTTGCTTTTCCTTTGGGAGCAGGCAATGGGATTGTTCTAAGAATTGAATGGAATAACCCGTTCAATCCAGAAGCCTCAGACGCTCAAGATCAGTATACCGAGATACGCTATGAAGTAAAAGAAGAAGGAGCAACTATTAGAATCTATTCAATCAATGGAGAACTTGTAAAGACATTGGAAGAAGACAGTACAAAAAAGAAAGATACTATAAAATGGTATGGGAAGAATGATAAGGGCGAGGTTGTGGGAAACGGAGTATACCTGGTCAATCTCAAAATCGATAAATCTTCGAAGACCGTAAAGGTCGTCGTTCTAAAGTAGGAGGTGGTATGAAGAAGTTATTCGGTTCTGGCGTTGTTTTCTTAATTATTCTTCTTTTCATAGCATATTTTCCAAATTCAGTTTTCTCCTCATCAGGTGTAGGCACTACCACAGGGAACTTCTTGAAAATGAACATTGGCACCCGGGCTATGGGAATGGGAGAAGCATTCTGCGCTTTAGCTGATGATGTGAGCGCAATACGCTGCAACCCGGCAGGATTGGCTTTCGTTTTTAATCCAGAATTAGAGACAATGCACAATTTCTGGCTGGGCAATATAAGCCATGAATTTTTGGGTTACATCCACCCTATATCTTTGGGAACTCTGGGGATTAATGTCTCTTATCTCCATATGGGCAGAATGGACAAAATAAGCCGCGACGCGCCCCAGGGCAAGTTTAATGTATACGATATTTATGGAGGTTTGGCTTATGGTCTCCCCGTGTCAAAGTCCTTCTGTTTCGGCTTTAACTTAATGGGATTAGAGAGTAGAATCGACCGAAATAAAGCTTCTGCTTTTTTGAGGCTACAGCCACAATGAAAAAGATTGTTGTAGCAGATGATGAAGAGGATGTGAGAGAGTTACTGGGAAGTTTACTCAAAGATAAATATCTAGTAATCCTGGCTAGAGATGGGCTGGATTTGATAGAAAAAGTCAAAAAAGAGAGACCTGACTTAATCATCTGTGATGTGATTATGCCCGGGCAGAGCGGCTATAAGAGTATTAAAAGGTTAAGGGAGAAGCCTGAATTTCTCAATCTGCCAGTAATCTTCAATTCGGGTTTAGTTAAAGACAGAGAGTTATACGAGACCTTAAAGCCAGAAGGCCCGAGCTATTTCATAAGCAAACCATTCGGAAAGAAGGTCCTTTTAGATAAAATAGAAGAAATGTTAAATAAATAAAGGAGTAGCAGAGCAATAGTTCCGTGTTAATGTAGGGGCGACACGCAGTTTATCCCGATGTATCGGGGTGGTCGCCCAAAGTGGCAGAGCGTAAAGTCATGGGCTCATAGCTCAACGGATAGAGCACAGGGTTGCGGACCCTGGTGTGAGGGTTCGATTCCCTCTGAGCCCTTTAAATTTATAGGGATCAGGAGTGAAATTTTTTTTAATTTTTGCAAATGGGATATGTGTTGCATGGACGGGGTTTATATTCCTCTATTTTCTTAAATACAATTTCATTTCCTGGGTTATGACGGATATTCCTTCTCTCATCCAGATGTTTGTAGTATTTGCTCTGATTTTTGGGAAGAAAATATTAATGAATATTTCCATCCCTTTCCTTCTATTCTATGGAGCAGGGGGATTTTTTATTTTCGATTGGTCTTCCAGGACGATGCCTGCCCAGATAAGCCACTCGATAATGATTCTGACAACTCTCTATATTATCTATCTTATGATTACGCGCTGGGAGATAGGGAAGTTGGCAATCGGGATTATGCTCGGAATTATACTCTTTGTGCCGTTTAGAGTATTTGAGATTTACTATTTGGAAGCCCATCCAGAAATTAAAAGTCATTTCGAATTTTTTAAGGGCAAATAGTTCTATGGAGAGATGCCGGAGTGGTTGAACGGGGCGGTCTCGAAAACCGCTATCCCGATTTCGGGATCGGAGGTTCGAATCCTCCTCTCTCCGTTTGATTTAATTCCGGGGACACAATACTTAATTATGTGAAAAAAAGGGATCAGAGTCATTTTTTTACTAGCGACGGGCAAAAGACGCTTGAGCGCCCCGGTGTTCCGCTTTGCGTAACAGAAATGCGAAATTTGAGAAAGGTTGGTGAGAAAAAATGGGAAATTTGGGTAAAGTCATTTTTTGCACTCTATTGGTAGTTACTCTTCTTGCTTTTCCTTTGGGAGCAGGCAATGGGATTGTTCTAAGAATTGAATGGAATAACCCGTTCAATCCAGAAGCCTCAGACGCTCAAGATCAGTATACCGAGATACGCTATGAAGTAAAAGAAGAAGGAGCAACTATTAGAATCTATTCAATCAATGGAGAACTTGTAAAGACATTGGAAGAAGACAGTACAAAAAAGAAAGATACTATAAAATGGTATGGGAAGAATGATAAGGGCGAGGTTGTGGGAAACGGAGTATACCTGGTCAATCTCAAAATCGATAAATCTTCGAAGACCGTAAAGGTCGTCGTTCTAAAGTAGGAGGTGGTATGAAGAAGTTATTCGGTTCTGGCGTTGTTTTCTTAATTATTCTTCTTTTCATAGCATATTTTCCAAATTCAGTTTTCTCCTCATCAGGTGTAGGCACTACCACAGGGAACTTCTTGAAAATGAACATTGGCACCCGGGCTATGGGAATGGGAGAAGCATTCTGCGCTTTAGCTGATGATGTGAGCGCAATACGCTGCAACCCGGCAGGATTGGCTTTCGTTTTTAATCCAGAATTAGAGACAATGCACAATTTCTGGCTGGGCAATATAAGCCATGAATTTTTGGGTTACATCCACCCTATATCTTTGGGAACTCTGGGGATTAATGTCTCTTATCTCCATATGGGCAGAATGGACAAAATAAGCCGCGACGCGCCCCAGGGCAAGTTTAATGTATACGATATTTATGGAGGTTTGGCTTATGGTCTCCCCGTGTCAAAGTCCTTCTGTTTCGGCTTTAACTTAATGGGATTAGAGAGTAGAATCGACCGAAATAAAGCTTCTGCTTTTTCCTCTGATGTGGGAATTATGCTTTCCACTCCTAACCGTACATTTTCCTTTGGATTGGTGGGGCAGAACCTGGGGACAAAGATGAGGGGGGAGAAGCTGCCTATAAATATCAAAGCTGGTTTAGCTTGTAAGATTAAATTTTCCCAGGAGAGAGTCGACCTTTCAATTGCCCTCGATGCAAATAAACCTATAGAGGGAGATTTTAATTTCTCGTTAGGGATTGAGCATGTTTTGTTGGAGACTTTTGCAGTTAGAGCAGGATATAAGTATGACTTACAAAAGACAGGGCTAAGCAATTTAGCCGGGTTGAGAGTGGGCGCAGGCTTACGTTGGAGGGGACTTCTAACGAATTATGCGTGGGCGCCGTATGCTTCTCTGGGAACAACTCATATGGTCTCTTTGGGATACAGATTTGGTAAGGCAGGAAGACTCCCCACGGTAAAGCTTATATTACAGGCTGATCCCGGGGTTTTCTCTCCCAATAATGATGGAATGGACGATGTCACTGACCTGGTAATAGCGGGTGAGAATTTAGAGAAAGTAGAAAAGTGGAAATTTCGAATCAAAGATAAAGACGGTGCGATTGTATTAAGAAAGTCCGGGGAGATTTTACCTATCTCTATCGCTTGGGATGGAACTGATGCAGAAGGCAATCTGGTTCCTGATGGACTATATACTTGTCAGATAGAGACAAAAGAGTGGGGGAGATTGCCTGCAAAGTCTGAATGGACACCGACTTTAGTTGACAATACTTTACCCAGGGCTGAGATTATTATTACTACAAGAGCATTTTCTCCCAATGGCGATGGCATAGATGATACAGTGACTCTCCAGCTTAAAGCGCAAGATGCCAACGAGATAAGAAGCTGGATGGTTGAGATATACAATAGACAGGGGAAGCTGGCGAAAACTTTTAAGGCCGAAGAGCCACTTCCCCAATCTATTGTCTGGGATGGTAAAGACGATTACTACAAGGCAACTGTTCCTGCTGGGGAATATAGGGTAAAATTAGTCGTCTATGACGTTGCCTGGAATAAGGGAACCTCTTCTTCTAAAAAATTGAAGGTGGAAATGCCATTACCCAAACTTGGGAAAGGGATAAAAGTAGAAAAAGAGGAGCGAGGATTAAAGATTACTTTCTCGGTAAAGGTCCTTTTCGGCATAGGTAAATCTGTTCTTCGTGAAGATGGTTACGTTGCTATACAGCAGGCGATAAGAGTGCTCAAAGAGTACCCTCTCAATAAGGTCTCTATTGAGGGACATACCGATAGCGTGGGAAGCAGCGCCTATAACCAGAAATTATCGAAGATGCGGGCTAAAGCAGTCTATGACTATCTGGTAGAAACAGGAGAAATCGACCCCGCTCGGCTCAGTGTAAAAGGCTGGGGAGAAGGGAGTCCAATTGCCTCAAATAGGACTGTGAGGGGAAGGGACCTGAATAGACGGGTGGAGATAATCATCCTCAAGAAGAAGGAGGAATAGAATGAGAGGCGGCGCAAAAATTTTCTTCATACCATTTTTTACTTCTATTTTTGTTTCGGCAGCGGTCTGTTTTCTTTTCTTTGTTTACGGGATTCCATTTCTGGAGAGAGTGGAAGTCCCGGATGTAAGAAGGGCAACCATTGACCAGGGTAGACTTATTATGGAAAATAGAAGTCTCTTCTTGCTTGTGGAGTCGGAAACAGAAGACCCTTCTATTCCCGAAGGCTCAATTATCAATCAGAGCCCTCTTCCAGGCTCTCTGGTTAAAAAAGGCACACCCATAAGCGTTGTGCTCAGTAAGGGTAAGGGAGGAATAGCCCTTCCCAATTTCTCTTCGGTTCCCCTGGAGGAGGCACGCAGGATATTAGCGGAGATGAGGCTTAAAATAGGTAGCATAACCGAGCGATCTTCCGTTTCTGTTGCCAAGGGTTCCATAATTTCCACCTTTCCTTCTCCCGATTCCATAGTGAAAGAAGGGACAATAATAGACCTCGTTCTTGGCAGAAGGTTGGGACAAGCAAAGGAGATTTTAGAGAGGGCAGGCTTGAGAGTAGGTCGGATAGACTATGTATGCGATATAGAGAAATTATTCGATATCATTTTGCGGCAGAATCCCAGGCCGGGAAAGAATGTCCCTAAATCGACAGTTGTGAACCTTACCATAAATACTGAAGAAGAGGAATAACATGGTAGTTTGCTGGAGAGGTGTCCGAGTGGACGAAGGAGTACGCCTGGAAAGCGTATGAACGGGAAACCGTTCCGTGGGTTCGAATCCCACCCTCTCCGAATGATTCACAGGAGGGGTCGCTGGAGCGACGAATAAGGAGCTCCGGGTAGCGACGGGCGCGAGACGGTGAACGCCCCGGGTTCGAAGGACAGCGGCAGTGAGCGGGCCGGCCCTGAGGACAGGGGAGAGAAGGGTAAGTCCGAAGAGGAATCCTAAATTTTAGAAAAAAATTAATACAAACCAAAAGTTCGTCTATTAATTGTTAGATTTAAAATAAATGAAAATAATATTCTCAAAAATATTTAAATTTATTTTAATTTTACTTATTTTAGTTATTGTATTAATAATTGTTTTGCTAAAATATGTTTGGCAACCTTTTTCGCCAAAAATCGCTCAAACATACAATGGAGTTTATCAATGGGGTATAGAAACACCAATTGAAAAGGTTAAAAATATATATGGGAGTGGAGAATATCTAAAACATCCTGAAGGTGATATTAGTATTAATTGGATAAGATTTGAATCGCATGAAGAGATCAAATTAAAAAATCAAGATAATTATAAAGCTATTGATGCAGGAAAGATTAAATTATGGCTATTGTTCAGTAAGGGGATAAACAAATCAGATCAGAGATTATTGGATGAGGAAAAAAGTAATTTAGTATGCCTTTTCAGAAATGATAATTTTCCTATATATTTATCTGGATCAGATCAAATTATTGAGTATGCAACGATTGATAGATGGTTTCTTTATTCTCCACAAAAAGCTATCTATTTTTATGTCCATCTTGCAAGAAAAGTTGATGCGAGTGCAAATATTAAAAATCTAACAAGTCAATCAAGCGGATTGAAATAGCGGGGGAAGAATTCCGGGGACACAATACTTAATTACGTGAAAAAAAGGGGCAGAGTCATTTTTTTACCGTTTGATACACAGGAGGGTCGCTGGAGCGACGAATAAGGAGCTCCGTGGTAGCGATGGGCGCGAGATGGTGAGCGCCCCGGGTCCGAGGGACAGCGGCAGTGAGCGGGCCGGCTCTGAGGTTCTGGGAGGATAGGGGAGAACCGAAGATGTCGGCGTTAGATTAAAAATGTAATGAAATATTTCAATAAATATCTATTTTTAACATTTCTTTTTTTGTTTTTTGTATCAAATTGTACAAATAATAATAATGACAAGGAGATAAATTCAATGGGACAAAAAATACCAATTAAAATAGAATTATCACCAATAAATAATTCCGGGATATCCATTAATTTAATAAATATGAAAAATAAATTAGTTGCTGTTTATTTAGGTATCGACAAACCATTTGATCTATTTATATTTGATGAAAATCATAATAGAATAAATCCAACTAGAACAATTGCAAGAAAAGTACCAAGAGACTTTAAAAAGCCTATTTCAGCGGTTGCTGTTTTGCTGCAACCAAATCAGAATTATCAGTTAAAGTTACTGAATATTGCATATAAAAATAATAAATTTAGGACATCATGGACTAAAGGTTTATATTATCACGAATATGATTTATTACCAGGCACATACAGATTCAGAATAATGAGTGATTTATTTGTAGAAGAATCTTCAAAATTAAGTAAAGATATGGAGTTTAAAAAAGATCAATTATTTTCCATAGAATCTAACGAAGTTGAGTTAATTTTGAAGGAAGGAATAAAAATGGATTTTATTGAATTCAATAAAAAGGTACATTCTATTAAAAAAGGAATGAATAAATATGAGGTTTTAGCTTTGCTGGGAAACCCTCACAAAAAAGAAAATAATTTATGGGATTATGATTATACGGATGGCCCTGCCCCAAAACCAGGCCAGCATCTTTGTTATGGTGTAGAAATTATTTTCAAAAATGATATTGTAATAGAGATTAACAAAGCAATGGCAGATATGATGTAGTATGTGAAAATAAATGAAATCTAACAAGGCGCTGCAGCTGACCAAAAAGCTACGCTTTTTGGCAGCTGAGCTCAAACGTTAGATTAAATAATAATATAATGCTTAAAAAAAATTACTTTATGTTTGTATTTTAACATTTGTAATATTTCTAATTGTAGATATATTTTTAATTCACTTCATTACTGACTTTTCAATCGAATCCCCTCCCGATACAATAGCTGTACTTAATACTAAAAGAACGAGTGAGGGAGAACTTAAATTAGTAAAAGTAGTCTGGGATGGATTCCTTGATCGGATAGAACATGTGGTTTTGTATACTGGGAAAATTACTTATAATGATCGGGGAGAGGCTCAATTCGAAAATGAAATATTTAATACTATTATTGATGAGAAGCGAACAGTTGTCAAGGGTGAGATAGATCTTGATAATGAAGAAATAAAAATATTGTATGACGATGGACAAACAGACAGAATGAGTTATATGAAAAATGAAAATGATCTTTAACTTGAAAATCAATATGAATAAAAAAGAATTCCGGGGACACAATACTTAATTACGTGAAAGAAGTAAAAAAAGGTCAGAGTCATTTTTTTACGACCCGATTTGTAACGGACTCCGATTTATCGGAGCCTCTACATTTGGCAATATTCGAGAATAAGGAGACAGTAAAATGGATAAGAAAAAGAACGTGCTTGATTTCTTGAAGATGAAAAAAGACAGGGAAAAGATTACGTTTCTCACATGTTATGATTATCCTACTGCTACTTTTGCGGAAAAAGCCGGTTTGGATATGCTTCTGGTTGGCGATTCGCTGGGTATGGTTGTTTATGGATATGAAGGTACCATACCAGTAACAATGGAGCAGATGATTGTTCATTCGGAAGCTGTGCGCCGGGGAGCTCCCAATATTTTCGTTATTGGCGATATGCCATTTATGTCTTATCAGGAATCTGTAGAGAAGGCAATATATAATGCCGGAAGATTCTATAAAGAAGCAGGTGCGGATGCTATCAAACTTGAAGGTGGAAGGAGAGTAATCAATCGAATTAAAGGGATTGTAAATGCAGGAATGGTAGTAATGGGTCATATTGGATTGACTCCTCAAAGTTCAGGTCAGTTAGGAGGATTCAAAGCTCAGGGTAGAACTGCTCAAACTGCCATGGAGTTAATTTTGGATGCAAAAGCGATTGAAGAAGCAGGTGCTTTTGCTATTTTGCTTGAGGCTATACCGCCAGAAGTAGGGAAGATTATCACCGAAAGAAGTCAAATACCTGTTTTAAGTATTGGCGCAGGAATTGATTGCGATGGTCAACTGCTGATTGTTGGTGATATGTTGGGATTGTTTGAAGCATTTACTCCTAAATTTGTGAAAAAATACGCTTCTTTGAGTGACGATATTACAGAGGCATTCAGGAAATATATACAGGATATAAAGGAAAAGAAGTTTCCCGAAGAGAAACACACATATAGAATGGAACCAGGTGAGAAAGAAAAACTTGAGAAAATGGTATCGGGGATGTAATTGGAGTCCTTCCGAAAGGAAGGCAATTTATTAAAAGGAAAGGTTAAAAGATGAAAAAATTCAAGAAAATTCTGCTTATTCTTTTTCTTATTTCGCTATTTGTCTTTGTGGGAGGAACAATTGCTTTAAGGATTGCATTTCCTCCGGCAAAGGTGAAAGCTATGTTGATAACCAGGATGTCTGAAGTCCTCCACAGGCAGGTAGAGATAGAAAGTATCTCCGTTGGTCTCAGAGGACTTAGAGTCAAAGGTTTCAAAATTTCCCAGAAGCCATCATTCGACAAAGGGACCTTTGTGCAGGCAGGACAGTTTCTGGTAAGGCCAAAATTTCTCCCCCTTCTTAAAAAGCAGATTTCCATAAGCGAAGTTACGCTCATCTCTCCCAAGATAAATATTATAAGAAAAGCGGACGGCTCATTTAATTTCAGCGACCTTATGGTAGAGAAAATACCTGAGGCAAAGAAAGAAGAAAAGGCAGAAAAGGGTCTGCCGGCAAAAGTTAAGCCAATAGCCTTCTCTTTCCTGGTATCGAAAGTAACCATATCCGGGGGAGAAGTGAAATTTGTAGACAGGACGCCACAGAAGCTATCGGCAGATTTGAAGAACATTAACCTGAGTGTTTACGGCATTTCGCTTGTTTCACCTTTCTTTGTGGAAGCCTCTTTTGATGTGGCAAAGGAGAAATTGGAGGGTTCTTTTGCCTTTAAAGGAAGTGTTGACATAAAAGAAAAGAGTATCAAGATTAAGAAAGCTTTAGCAACTATAGCTGGTGTAGGAATAGGAGCTACCGGGAGTGTGGAAAAGTTTATGGAGCCAGAGAAACTCTCTTTTGCAATTAATATAAAAAGTGAAGATTTTGCGCTGGAGGAGCTTTCCAAGACATTTCCTTTCTCCGGAGATTTTCTAATGTCTGGTGAGCCAGATATAAACGCAGATATCTCCGGGAATTTGAACAGAATCAAGATTAAAGGTAATATTGGTATTAAAAAAGTCGAGGTATTGTTTAAGGACTTATTCCATAAGCCTTCTGGTATAGACGGGGGAATGGGAATTGATATTGTCCTTGAACACAATAACATTCTGAAGTTGAACTCAATATCAATAGCTCTTGGTGAGATGAAAGCTTCTGCCTCCGGGAAGGTAGTAGGGCTTAAGGAAGAGAAGAGACTCAATCTTAAAGTTTCTCTGGAAAAATTTGATATGAAATCGCTCCAGGAGTTAGTCCCTCTCGTCAAGGACTATGGGCTTGCGGGAATAGTGGCAGGGGAGACAAAGATTTCAGGTGTACCGGAGTCACTAAATATTTCCGGAAAGATAGGCGTAAAAAATATAGAGTCAATCCAGAAAGAAATGACCGTAAAACTGGACAGGTCCAATTTAAAATATTCAGGAAATATTCTGGATTTCAAAAAGCCGAAGGTCAATTTTAATCTGGATATAGGGACAATGGAAGTGAAAGTGGCGGAGAAACCGAAAAAGCCAAAAGAGGGAAAGCCTGCAGCAAAGAAGGCGAAACAAGAGCCACCAGCTGTAAAAGAGAAGCCATCTCCTAAAGTTGGGATTCCACCGGATGCTACGGTCTCAGGGAAAATCAAGCTCAAGAAACTATCCTTTCAGAACTATCAGATATCCAATTGTTCGGCAAAACTGGACCTTGCTAAATCGATACTAAAACTGAAACTTCTCTCTCTATCAGCGTACGACGGTAGTATGAAAGGCTCTCTCTCCGCCGACCTTAAAGGCTCTTCTTTGGATACCCTTAAATTCAATCTCGATAGTGACGTCAAAAATCTCGATATACATAAGGTTATCCAATCTATGGGCAGGAAAATGAAGGGACAGTTTTATGCTATAGCTTCTGGAAAGATAAAGATTTCTGGCAGGGGAAAAGATTTTTCTAAATTGAATGGTTCAGGTCTCATGGAGATAAAAGATATGAAGATAAAGGGAATAAAGATTCTGGACAAGATTGCTTCTGCTGCCAAAATTCCCGAACTTAAAGAGACAAGTTTCCAATCGGCAAGCGGGAAACTCACCATTAAAAAAGGGAAGGTATATCTTACAGATGTGAAGACAGAAGGTGGAGACAAACTGGATGCTTATTGTTCCGGCAATGTTGATCTGGTTAAGAAGAGGCAGGATATAAAGGGTGATATTAAGTTTACCAAAGAATACTCTGGTGGAGACTTTGTCAAATATGCTGGTGACTCTGAAGGAAGAGTAACTGTGCCATTTAAGATTGCCGGAACATTTGAAGACCCAAAAGTTAATCTCGACTGGGGGAAATTAACTAAGAAGGCAGCAGAAAAGGCTGGCAAAGATATTTTGAAAAAGGGAATAGAGGAAGGCTTAAAGAAACTTTTTAAGAAATAAAATAGCCACAAATCGGTAATCGCAAATCGGTAGTCGCAACCTTTAGGTTGCGTTTATATACGCTCCGACCAATCGGAGCGACTACCTTCTGCGGAGCAGAAGATGACGGGGCGGTAGTTCAGTTGGGAGAACGCTTCCCTCGCACGGAAGAGGTCAGGGGTTCAAGTCCCCTCCGCTCCACCATGGGGAGGTGAGCATGAAACCTAATATTCAAACAGCTGTAAATGCGGAATTCGAGGTAGCTGCGAAATTCGTTGAACTAGGTTATGTTGTTTTATTTCCATCAGGTGGTAACGAACGATATGATTTAGTTATCGAAAGAGACAATAAATTTCTAAAAATCCAGGTGAAATGCGTTAGGATAAGAAAAGGGCGGCTATCTGTGAACTTACAAACTTTTAGCATACGTCCTCGAGGTAGAGTTGTACAAAAATCGTATGGCAACGATATAGATTGCATTGCAGTTAACTGTCCAGATAATGGAGAAATTTATTTCCTACCTCCTAGATTGTTTGCTGGTAAGACTAGGATACACCTCAGAATTAACGCCCCTAAGAATAATCAGGCGGTTGATATAAATTGGGCTAAAGATTATTTAGATTTTAAAAGTTGAAGTCCGAGTTAAAATCTAGATGGCTTCACTAGGTTCGAAGGACTCAAAAAGGGGTCAGAGTGATTAAATGTCCAAAATGTGGTTACGAGAATAAGGATGACGCATTATATTGCGGGATGTGTTATGAACCGTTCAGGAAAAAGGCAGAACCTCCCGAATTTCCTGAACCCGAAGAAGAAAAAGGGCCGTCTTTGCAAAAAGATGTATGTACTAACCATCCAGACCGTCCAGCGCAGGGATTTTGTGCAGTTTGTCAACGCGATTTCTGTTTTGACTGTCTTCAGGAAAAAGATGGACAATTAGTTTGCAATCAATGTTCTACAGGAGTAGTACCAAAAAGAACAAAATATGGTCAAGGAATCGCACGTGAGCAATATGGGATATTCACTCCAGAAAAGGGTTTTTTCCGTAAATGCTGGGAATTAATTGTATATCCCAAGAAATTTTTTGAAGAATTACCTCAGGAAGGAGGTTTTGGCGCACCGATAAAGTTTTATATGGTAACATTAGGTTTGCTGCTTGCGGCAATTTGCATACCCACATTAATATTTTCTCTCGCCAAGCCGATAGGTTCACCTGTTGCTTTGATAGGTGTAGCGTTTTTATTCTTCATTTTCTCTTTAGTCGGCTTGTTGGGCATATTAGGTCTTTTTATTAATGCTGGTGTCTACCATTTCTTTGTGAAATTATTTGGTGGTAAAAGAGATTACGAACAAACTTTTCGTGTTGTTACTTATATAGGTGTAGCCGTTAGTGTTTGGACTATTGGTTTATATCTTCTTTTACTTATTTTTATCGGGGGTGACATATTATCAGCATTCCTCGCTGCTGGTGCCACTAAGTCACCTGAAGTTATTCTATATTTTGCTGAACAGTTTAAGAGCACTTTTTTGTTCTGGACAATAATTTATAGTCTATTCTGGCTTTATGTAACTTTTGTTGTCCAGGTAGAAGGATTCAGAAAATTCCAAATTCTTACCACTCCTAAGGCAATTGGGGTTGTAATTTGTCCTGTTATTATATGGACTTTATTCAGTCTTCTTATTCCTAAGAGAGAAAAAGTACTCTATCGCAAAAAATATGAGATAAAACAAATCCATTACCATATAGAAGGTTACGATGTCTTACCTGGTATTAGCACTAAAATATAGACCACAAACGTTCGATGAGATTGTAGGGCAGGAGCATGTCTCTAAGACTTTAAAGAATGCCATTACCTCAGGTAAAGTTGCCCACGCTTACCTCTTTTCAGGACCCAGAGGCATAGGCAAGACGACTACTGCACGCATCTTAGCTAAAGCACTGAATTGTAAACAAGGTCCCACGCCCCAGCCCTGCAACAAGTGTACATCCTGTGTGGAAATTGTCAGAGGCAGTTCCATCGACGTTCTGGAAATCGATGGCGCATCCAACAGGGGAATTGATGAGATAAGGGCTTTAAGGGAGAACGTAAAATTTGCTCCCGTCTCCTCTCACTACAAAATCTACATTATTGATGAGGCACATCAGATTACTCACGACGCTTTCAATGCTCTCCTGAAGACTCTGGAGGAACCTCCCCGGCACGTCATCTTTATGTTGGCCACCACTCAGCCGGAGAGGATTCCACCCACCATTCTTTCCCGATGCCAGAGGTTTTCCTTTAAACTGATTCCTCAGAAGAAAATCTTTGACAGACTAAATTACATTGTGGGAAAAGAAAAACTGAAAATAGAAAAGGAGGTTCTCGATCTAATTGCTTACAGAGGAGAAGGAAGTCTCAGGGATGCCCAGAGCCTGCTCGACCAGGTTATTTCTTATGCTGGCGGTAAGAAGATAGACTTACAGGAGACAAATTTCATTCTGGGTGTTCTTCCATTTGAGCGCCTGGTAGAATTTTCCGACCTCATCGCTGAGCACAAAGGCAGGGAGATTCTCTCCCTCATAGATGAGATAACCGAATCCGGTTATAACCTCCACCAGTTTATCAAAGACCTGAGGCAACACTTCAGAAATATGCTGCTTATAAAAGTGGCAGGAGAGAATACGAAAATTTTGCAACTTCCCCATAAGCACCTGGAAATCCTTCTCAAAAAAGGAGGCCGGTTTACGGAAGAAAACATGGTGAGGATTATCGACCTTCTCAGCAAGACCTACGAATCTATGAAGTGGAGCGAACAGCCGCGGCTGGTGATAGAGGTCGATATGTTTCGTCTCTGTCAGCCATATATCCCCATTGGAGAAATTATTGAGAGAATCAGGAGACTGGAAAAGTCGCTAACCCTTGAAGAGAAAAAAGGGGAGCCTTCTGCGGAAAGATATGTTCGGGAAGGCAAGAAACCTCCTCTCATGCTCAGGGAGGAGAAGAAACTCCCGGCAGGAGATAATTCGGAGATTCAGGAAATTGGACAGCGCTGGGAAGAAGTTCTCGAATCTGTCAGAAAACTGGACATTCCTCTCCACTCTTGCCTTCTCGAGGGTTCGCCCGTCCGTATGGAAGGAGAACTCCTGTACATCGTTTTTCCCAAAAATTACAGTTTCCATAAGGACAGGGTAGAGAAAAAGTCGAATATTGTCGAACAAGCTATAAAGGGAGTTCTCGGGAAAGAGCTCAAGATAAAATGTATGACTGGCGAGATTAATGCTACCTCGCCGACAAAAGAGAAGGTGGAGAAAGATGAGTCAGCTCCTGAGGAGTTTTTAGGAGAGTCTGAGCCAGAGGAGAAAGTGGTGGCTCCCAACCAGGAGCCGGTTTTCAATTCCGAGGAAAAAAAAGAAGTTGACCCAATTGTAGAAAAGGTGCTCAAAATGTTTGAAGGAAAAATCGTGAAGGAAGAGCGTGAAGAAAAGTAATTTTGGTGAATTAAAATGCCTATCTATTCCAAATCTTTACAGAGACTAATCTCGGCTTTGCACTGTTTGCCGGGCATCGGGCCGAAGAGTGCCCAGAGGTTAGCATTCCATATATTGAAGAGTTCCCGGGCAGAGGCTAATGAATTAGCTCAATCTATTCTCGCGGCAAAGGAGAAGATGAAAAGCTGTTCTGTTTGTGGCAATATCACTGATAGCGACCCTTGTTTGATATGTGATGATTCTACCAGAGATGGAAGCACCATCTGCGTCGTAGAACAGCCGCAGGACATCTTCATTTTTGAAAAGATGGGAGAGTATAAAGGAACGTACCATGTGCTTATGGGCGCACTTTCTCCCCTTGATGGAGTTGGTCCTGACGATTTAAAGATAAAGGAACTGGTCACAAGAATTGAACAGGACAAAATCAAAGAAGTGATAATTGCTACAAATCCGAATGTGGAAGGCGAAGCAACTGCTGCTTATCTCTCGAAACTCATCAAGCCTCTGGGAGTGAAGGTGACCCAGCTGGCGCAGGGAATGCCTATGGGCAGCGACCTGGAGTATGCCGATGAAGTCACCTTGGCCAAAGCCCTGGAAGGCAGGCGAGAGATCTGAATTTACGATTGTTCTTTTTTTAATAATGGAGAAGATATCAAGAAGTCGGCCGTGGAGCGATTACAAGCAATCGGTATATCGTGCAGGACAGCCAGCCTGAGAACCGCTTTTATGTCCACATCGTGCGGATGAGAAGATAAGGGGTCCCAGAAAAAGATAATAAGGTCTGCCGTTTTTTCTGCTATCATAGCTCCCACCTGGGAATCTCCTCCCAGGGGACCACTCAGAAGAAGGTTGACCGGTAATCCCACATCTTTTATAATTCTTTCTCCTGTTGCCTTGGTTGAATAGATTTCGAACTTTTGCAAGGTGCCTTTGTTGAATTTTGCCCAATCAACCATATCCTTCTTTTTGCCATTATGAGCGACAAGTACCATAGTCTTCTTTTTCATTGTATTTGTACTCCTTTTACTGGATGATTTCTTCATACTGTCTTCAATATAGCATATCCGATAAGAAAAGACAATATATTTGACCCTTCTGTAGCAGCAAAGCGCTGTCATTGCGAACGAAGTGAAGCAATCTCCAGACTGCCACGCTCCTTTCAGTCGCTCGCAGTGACATAATTATATACCACAATTTCGCTCTGCAGCTACAATGAATATACACACTGTGCAGTGGAAAAAAGGAGGTAGCAAATGAAAAAGGTTCTTGGCATTGCGGGAAGTCCCCGTAAGGGAGGCAATACTCACATTTTAGTTTCCCAAATTCTGAAAGGCGCCAGAGAAGCGGGCGCCAGGACAGAGCTAATTTCTCTCAGCAACTTGAGAATTAAGGAGTGTGATGGATGCTATACCTGCTGGGAGACCGAGGTCTGTAGAATTAATGATGGAATGAAGCGAATCTATAAGAAACTTATAGATAGCGATCGCATAGTTTTAGGTACTCCTATGTACTGGTTTGGACCGAGCGTTTCCATGAAAGCCCTTATAGACAGGCTGCTCTATTTCGACTGTTCAAAAAATAAGGATAAGATAAAGGGGAAAGAGGTTGTTTTAGCTATAGCCTTTGCAGGCGAAGACCCCAACACTGCAAATCCTCTTTTGAGGATGATGGAAATGAGCGCAAGATACCTGGGAATGAAGCTTAAAGGGAAAATACTCGCGCCCGGCGTGCCGGAGAAAGGTGCCATAAAGAAAAAGAAAAGAAAGTTGAAAGAAGCTTTCAATCTGGGACGGTCAATTATCCTCTCCCCTGGGGGGAGAGGGTAGGGGTGAGGGGGAAATCTTTTGACAAAGAGGATATTTTTTGCTAAAATTGGCTGAACTTTTGTCAAAAATCTACAAGGAGAAAAGAAAATGGCAAAACTGATAGAGGTAAGATTCCATGGTCGTGGAGGTCAGGGAGCAAAGACAGCAGCCCAGCTTCTGGCAGAAACGGCCTTGGGTGGGGGGATGTACATTCAGGCATTTCCTGAATATGGTCCCGAAAGGGCAGGAGCACCCATGAAGGCTTTTACCCGCATCAGCGATGAGCCAATAAATCTCCACTGTGGAGTAACCAGCCCGGGCGTGGTGGTAGTAATAGACTCCACAATTATGGAGACAATCGATGTGGCTGAGGGCCTGGGAGATGAAGGGATTCTCATTGTGAATACAGAAGAGAAGCCGGAGGCAATTCGGCAGAAGATAAAATTTAACAAAGGAAAAGTATTTACCGTAAATGCTACTCAGATTTCCCTGGACACTCTGGGAAGACCTATGCCCAACACACCTATGCTGGGAGCATTGATAAAGGCTACAGGAATAGTTAGTATGAAAGATCTGGAAGAGAAACTAAAAAAGAAGTTCCTGAAGAAAATTGGAGAGAAGGCAGTTAAGGGAAATATCGAAGCCATTGAAAGAGCCCATAAGGAAGTGGAATCTGGCTGATTTTTATAGGGAGGATTTATGAAAGAGAAAGGCTGGAAGGATATACCGATTGCTGGATTAATCGTTGAAGCAGGAAATGCTAAAGAATATAAGACAGGTGACTGGAGGACGTTCAAGCCAGTGAGGGATGTAGAGAAATGCACAAACTGTCTCACCTGCTGGATATATTGTCCCGATTCATCAATCCTGGTATCCGGGGACAAGATGACTGGATTCGACTACGACCACTGCAAGGGCTGTGGCATCTGTGCCCAGATATGCCCTGTTAAATGCATTGAGATGGTCAAGGAATAATATTACTGGAGGAAAAATAATGAAAGATAAATTAGCTCTGACAGGAAATGAAGCAGTAGCCCATGCAATGCGCCAGATAAATCCGGATGTGTTAGCAGCCTATCCCATTACTCCCCAGACAGAGATTGTGATGGCATTTTCCCGGTTCGTTGCTGATGGAGTTGTGGATACAGAGACGATTCCTGTGGAGTCAGAACACAGCGCAATGAGCGCCTGTGTGGGAGCATCTGCCTCAGGAGTAAGGGCGATGACAGCCACATGTTCTCAGGGTCTGGCACTAATGTGGGAGATAGTCTATATAGCCTCTTCGCTGAGGCTTCCCATCGTAATGCCTGTGGTAAATCGTGCTCTTTCAGCACCCATAAACATTCACTGTGACCATTCAGATTCTATGGGAGCCAGAGATTCCGGCTGGATACAGATATATTGCGAGAATGGACAAGAAGCGTATGAGTCGACCATTTTGGCAGTGAGGATTGCTGAAGATGAGAAGATACTTCTCCCGGTTATGGTATGCCTTGATGGATTCATAACCAGCCATGCGGTGGAAAGGATTCAGCTTCTGGAAGATAAAGTGGTAAAGGGGTGGATAGGTGAGAGAAAAACAAAATACTCCCTTTTAGATGTTAAAAATCCTATAACATATGGCCCACTCGATTTGCAGGACTACTACTTTGAGCACAAAAGGCAAGAAGCCGAGGCAATGAGAAATGCCTACTCAGCAATACCCAAGGTTGTAGATAAATTTGAGAAACTTATAAGAAAGAGATACGACTACTTAGAAGAGTATAAGATGGATGGCGCTGACCTTGCAGTTCTCTGTCTTAGCTCCACCTACGGCACAGCCAAAACAGCAGTTGACCGCCTGCGGGCAAAAGGCGTAAAAGCAGGTATGGTAAAATTGAGATTCTTCCGTCCTTTCCCGGCAAAAGAGGTTGTAAACGCACTTTCTAAGGCGAAAGCAGTAGCCATCCTCGACAGAAGCGACACATTCAGCAATCAGGGTGGACCAGTTTTCAATGAGATAAGGTCAGCTTTCTATGAGAAAAAAGATAAACCTTTTATAATAAACCATATTTACGGGCTCGGAGGAAGAGACATCAACGTTGAAGATATAGAAAAAGTCTACACAGAGCTCGAAGAGATTCTTAAACAGAAGAAAGTAGAAACCCTGGTAAACTATCTCGGCGTAAGAGAATAGTATTTGTATGGGCGACACGCAGTTTATCCCGCTATAGCGGGGTGGCCGCCTAAAAGAATGAATGTAGCAGCAGAGCGAAGCTCTGCGTTAATATAGCATAATCGGAGGCACATAATGGCAACTCTTAAAGAATTAGTAAAAAGACCAGAAGTTCTAACCGGAGGCCATCGTCTCTGTGCTGGCTGCGGCGCTTCCATTGCTGTCCGGCAGGTCCTTCTGGGAACAGCGGACCCTGTGGTTGTGGGATGTGCTACAGGTTGTGTGGAAGTAGCCACCACAATCTATCCATATACAGCTTGGAATTCGCCATTCATACACAATGCCTTTGAAAACGTTGCCGCCACAATAAGTGGCGTAGAGACCGCCTATCTGGCCCTTAAAAAGAAAGGGAAAATAAAGAAAGAGATAAAGTTTATCGCTTTTGGCGGCGATGGTGGTACATATGATATAGGATTACAGTCACTTTCCGGAGCTCTGGAAAGAGGCCACAATATGGTCTATGTCTGCTACGATAACGAAGCCTATATGAACTGCCTTAGCCTCTCTACTTTAATAGCCACCAAAGATGGTCTTAAAAGAATTACTGAAATAAAAATAGACGAAGAAGTTTATGCCTTTGATATGAACATGCATCAGTTAGTTTTAAAAAGATGCAGTGGCATCTTCGATAATGGCATACACGATATATATAAACTTTCTACTTTGCATCATTCTATCAAAGCGACTTCCAACCATCCCTTTTTGGTCCTCAAGAGAAAAGGTCGAGGCAGAGTCAATGAATTAGTGTGGAAAGAACTAAAAGACATTTCCTCTGGTGATGAAATTGTTGTTTCTAAACAATTAGTACCTGGTAAATCAAAAAAGTTAGATTTTAACAAGGTCAAAAAGGGAAATTACAAGGTAAACAGAATAAACCTTGCTTTACGAGACAGTTCCGAGGGTACAACAGTTTTGCTAGACGGTGGCACGGCAGTCCTTACTGTGCCCAAAGAAGAAGAATATCAGAACTTTTTAATCGAGAACGAGTATTTTGCAATGGAAAAAGTAAAAGAGATAAGGTTAATAGGCAAAGAGCCGACTCTGGATTTAAGAGTGGAAGATGAACATAACTTTATCGCTAATGGTATTGTTGTCCACAATACCGGCATCCAGCGCTCTGGTGCCACGCCCTGTGGTGCTTCCACAACCACTCAGCCAGCAGGCAAAGTGAAGCCAGGCAAGGAGCAGTTTCGGAAAGACCTGACCTCAATAGTAGCAGCCCATCACATTCCCTATGCGGCCCAGGCAGGAATATTTCACTGGAAAGACCTGGTCAACAAGGCAGAGAAAGCCTTCAAAGTTGATGGCCCGGCATTCCTTAACATCCTTGCTCCCTGCCATCGGGGATGGCGCTATCCTATGGAAAAGACACTGGAGATCGCCAAATTGGCCATAGATACAGGATTTTGGCCTCTATTTGAAGTGGAGAATGGAGTGTGGAAGATAAACATTCGTCCCAAACAGAGAAAGCCAATTATTGAATGGATAAAGAGCCAGGGAAGATATAAGCATCTATTGAAAGAAGAGAATAAACATATTGTGGAGAAGATACAGAAGGAAGTAGACGACTACTGGAAATATCTGGAAGGCATGTGCAAAGCCACCCAACCCCAACAATAATATGCTATAATATATAATAATGTAGCTGCAAAGCGAAAGCTTTGCCTTCTAACCGCGTAGGGGCGACACTCTGTGGTCGCCCGATTAATAGTAGCCGATTCACAAACGGTTCCCCGGTAGCTCAACGGTGGAGCATCCGGCTGTCTTTGGCAGCTTTCCCAAGCAATTGGGATTGAAAAAGTGGGTGAATTCAGGGAAGCCTGTACCCTAGAACCCAAGTGGTCTAGGGATGGTAATCCTGAGCCAAGTCCCGACATCATGTCGGGAAAGGTGCAGAGACTATCCTTGAAAAAGGAGTACTGTAAACCGAAGCAGGTTTATGGGAAGCGCTCACTACCCCGGAAAAACACGTTTACGGGGTAAAGAGATAGTCCAAGCCTTATGGAAACATAGGGGCTACTTGTAACCGGAGGGTTGTTGGTTCGAATCCAACCCGGGGAGCCAGTCTTGATGACCCCGCTTATCTTTACAGATAGGCGGGTTTTTTTTAGGATGGGCCGAAACTGAATTTCGGCAAGCGGCTGCCCCCACCCATCCGCTTGTCGCGTCTTCCGCTCCTGCGCTCAGAGCCTGCAAAACCAGCTAAGTGGTGATTGCGTTGCGTTGTAAAATAGCCTTCCTCAGGCACCCGCTTTCGTCGGGCTTTGCGCTTCGCGCAAAAATTTTGTTTTTAATAAAGGAATAAATCCATCTTGGCGGCGAAAAATTATATTTACATTAAGTATTTGATCTTCAGGCAGGCGCATAAAGGGCGTTGCGGATACTGAGCTTAGTCGAAGTAGAAACCGACCGACTGCGACTGCCCGGCGGGGAAATATTAATTGCAAAAAATTAGCTTGACATTTGTGGATTATTTGTATATAATTTTGTATATATGAGCAAAGATATTAAATTAACCCAAAAACAGGAAGAATTTTTCAATGTTTTAGCGGATTACATACGCCGGGAAAAGATACCGCCCACTAATCGGGAAATTCTTAAAACGATGGGATTGAAATCTCCTCGTAGTGTTGCGCAGTATTTAGATGTTCTTGAAGAAGGGGGGTATATACAGCGAGGTAAAGGAGCTAGAAATATTAAAATTATTAAGTCGCCGTACGATAACAGTAATTCAGGCAAGACAATTAAGGTTCCGATATTAGGCTATGTTCCGTGTGGCGCTCCTTTTTTGGCCGAAGAAAATATTGAAAGCTGTGTTGTAGTTTCTGAAAAAATAGCAAAACCCCCATATAAATATTTTATGCTTAGGACGGTAGGAGATAGTATGAATAAGGCTGGAATAAATGACGGGGATTTAGTTTTAGTAAGACAGCAAATGACGGCAAATAGCGGTGATATAGTAGTAGCTTTGATAGATGATGAAGCGACGATAAAGCAATTACGTTTACATAAAGATTATATAACTTTAGAACCAAATTCTACTAATGCGGATCATTGTCCCATAGTTCTAGAAAGGGATTTTAGAATACAAGGTGTTGTTGTTAGGTCAATGCCGGAATTGTAACGGCGGCGGAAAAAGGAGGTATTAAAATGGCAAAAGGGAAAGTAACACGGGCGCAAATCAGAAAGGAAAGATCTCCAGAGAAAACCGAGAAGGTATTACGCCAGAAAGGATATTCAAGTGGAAAATTACCAAAAGGTAAGGTTCTTCATCATGTTAAACCTGTCATGGAGGGAGGGAAAACCACACCAAAAAATACTAGAATTATTTCAAAAGCAAAGCATAAACAGATTCATGCGAATAGGAAAAAGAGAGGTGAGATTTAACTCTAGCAAGAAAGGTCCCATTATTAACAAATAAACGTCTTTTGTTAGAAGGAACAAATTCTGTACAAAAAAGTAAAAAGCTCTCTTTTAGCGTAAAGGTTTTTGATATGTTAAGTTTTTTGTTTATAACGGCTTGAAATATTAGTATAATACATAAGAAGGTGATTATGCCAAAAATTCAAGAATTACCAGAAAAATATTGTGTTGCTGAAAGAGAAGTTCAATATTTACTATTTGATCCTGATGCCCAGTTAAAAAATACTACTGTTCTGAATGTCAGCAAAACTTATTATTATCTTAAATATAATCTTGTGCCCGGATTCTTTCAAATTCAGAATCGTAGATATTTAGGAAATAAATATAAACTAACGGCATTTATTTCAGATATTCTGAGTGAAAAATGCGGTTCCTTTCAATCTTTATGTGATATTTTTGCAGGAACTGGTGTCGTAGGGAATCATTTTAACAAGAAGAATGTCCGTATAATTAGTAACGATTTTCTTTATAGCAATTATGTGGTTTTGAAAACTTTTATGGGGATAGCCGATATAAACTTGAATAAATTAAAAGATAAAATTAGGCTTCTAAATTCGCTAATGCCCATAGAAAATAATTATTTCTCTTTGAATTTCGGTAGTACATATTTTACTTTGGAAAATGCTCGGAAGATAGGTGCAATACGTGAAAAAATAGAAGAATTGTCTGTTAATAAAGATGAAAAGTTAGTTTTGCTAACATCTTTGATATATGCCGTTGATAAAGTTGCCAATACGGTTGGTCATTATGATGCGTTTAGAAAAAAATTAGATACGACTAATCCGTTAGTATTGTTGATGCCGAATATTAAGCCCGAAAATAATTGTGATAACGAAGTTTATTGCGAAGACGCTAACCAATTAATACGAAAAATATCAAGCGATGTCTTATATATTGATCCTCCTTATAACTCTCGTCAGTATTGCGATGCGTATCATTTGTTAGAAAATCTTTCCCGCTGGGAAAAGCCAAATGTTTATGGCGTTGCCAAGAAAATGGATAGAGGGCATTTGAAAAGCGATTATTGTTTAAAATCGGCAACAAAAGCTTTTGCTGAATTAATACGCTATGCGAAATGTAAGCATATTTTAGTTTCTTATAATAACACTGGTGAATCTAAGGATTGTCGTTCAAATGCCAGAATAAAAGATTCTGAAATCGTCAATATTTTAAAAAGAAAAGGTGAAGTCCAAATATTTGAGCACAATTATAAGGCATTTACAACCGGCAGGAGTGCTGTTGACGGGCATACCGAAAGAATTTTTTATTGCAAGGTAACGGAGTAATATGAGACAACCTTTAATATCAATGTCAACAACCGTAAGAAATCCCGAAAGGCTTCAGGGGTTTCTTGGTGTATTAAAGCAAGTAGAAGGAGAGCCCTTTAATTCAGCCACACAGGAAAAATACCAAATATTACTTATAAAGCATAGACTTTATCTGCCCACTAAGATTCCTAAGCAATACATTGATTTATTCAAAAATTCTGCCGAAGATATAACTTATGATATTGCTGAAAAAATATTTCATGCTCAGAAATATGAAGATCCCCCTATGCGTGGGAGACAATCAGTTAACCCATTAAATAAATTAGGATTTTGTATTGCTAAGGAAAGTCTGGGAACGGTTCAAATAACACGGCTTGGAAATCTTTTTTTGTCAGACGATGCGGATATTGGTTACATATTCTTTAAAAGTATGCTTAAATTACAATTGCCGAATCCGCTATCAGACGATTTTACCAGTAAGCAGGGATTTAATGTACGTCCGCTTATTGCAACTATGCACTTAATAAAAGCGGTTTCGGGATTAACTCAAATAGAGTTCTCTTTGTTTGTTCCAACCTTAACTAATTATGGAAAAACCAAGTCTTATGCCGAACTTATTTGTAAGCGGCGGGCACTAAAAGGGAAGAAAGAAATTGAATCTTTTGATAAAAAATTCCTGAAAGGTTTTTACAAAAGCAGAACCTTGACTGATGAGCAGTTGAGTAATCCTTTTGAATATGGTGATAACTTAATGCGATATTTTCGTTTAACAAAATATTTCCAGATTGTAAAAGGACCCTTCGGATGGTGGAAAGTCAATCTTGAACCGTCCAGAATTAAAGAAATAGAACAGCTTTTATCGCTTTATGATGGGGCTGCGATGAACTTTGAAAGCCTTGATAAATATATTGAATACTTAACTGATATTAATCAACCGGCTTTGCCTTGGGAATCCGACGCAACAAAATCCGTTGACATTATTCAATCATTAATCGAACTCGTTAATAGTGATTTCGAAGGCCTTAATGTTGATAATCAAATTAAGGTGAAAGAAAAACATGAAGCTTTAACAGATATCAATTTAGCGGATTTAGATTCGAAAGAACTTGAAATTTTGATAAATAATCTGCGTGCTTTTCGACTGGAAATTATTCAGCTTGCAAGGGACACTAAGTTAAAACGGAATATTGAAAAATTGAAGTGTATACTCGCAG
>WJOT01000119.1 GCA_009619095.1 Clostridia bacterium | reverse complement strand
CAGCGAGGGAAAGGCGCGGGCGCGAGACGGTGAGCGCCCCGGAACGCCGTCCCGATGAAATCGGGACAAGTCTGGCGACGGGTTCGAGATGGTGAGAACCCCGGCCGGATTGAGCGAAGCGAAAAGAGGGTCGCTGTTCCGACGAATAAGGAGGAACGGGCTAGCGACGTTCCGATGAATGAATCGGAACGGGTCACCGACTGAAGCGAAGCGAAAGGAGGTGAAGCTAAGTTGTCTGTCTGAACTTGACCACACGGCCAGGGTACTATTGTCTTGGGGTAGAAGGGAAGACCAAAAAATGACTCTGACCTCTTTTTTGCTTTTTTGTAGTCGAGAAAGAGAAAAAATAAAATAAAATAAAATAAAATAAAATAGAGTTGACCCCATTTATGGACATAGGTATAGCAGGTGAAAATAGGCCTAACGAAAAAAGGGTAATCTTAAGACCGACAGAACTAAAAGAGATTGCTCTAAAACGCACTATTTATGTTGAAAAAGGTGTTGGTGAAGGAATAGGGATAAAAGATAGCGACTATGAACAAATAGGTGCTAAGATTGTGGAAACGAAGCAAGTTTACTCCTGTTCTTTAGTTGTGCGACTTAAAGAGCCTAAAGAAGACGAATTGTCTATGATGAAACCAGGTTCTGCTATAATGTCTATGATGCATCTTCCAGGAAATCCACATTTACGTTCTTTGTTAAAAAAATACAAAGTAATTGCCATTGCTATGGAAGAGATTAAGGATCCCTTTGGCCATCGTATGATAGAGGCAGTACATCAGGCAGGTTATTTGGGTATGGAAAAAGGTTTCCAGTTATGGGGTGGAGATGCTTCAAAGTGTGTAGTTAAAGTTATGGGATATGGCGATATTGCCTGGGGAGCAATCCAGTGTGCTGCCAGAAAATTTGCTCAAGTTGTGGTATTAAATAAAAAAGATTTTAAAGATATGCGAAAACATATTCCGGGAACAGATATTTTGGTAAATGGTATCAACTGGCCTATGGAAAAGAGAGGGAAAGAGTTTATAATTACTCGTGATATGTTGAAACTTTTTAAGAAAGGAGCTGTGCTACTCGATTTAATTTCCAATCCACAGGGGCAGTCCCCGATAGAAACTATGCATCCTACTACTCTGGATAACATTTTTTATGTAGTCAATGGCGTTATTCATACTTCTTGTTGGGCTTGGCCAGGACTTGACCCGGTAAATATCTCCCAGAGATATAGTATACAAGTGGCTCCCATACTTAAGGAAATAGCAGATAAAGGGCTCAATAACCTTCCAGAATATATAAGACAAGCGATGCATAAAGAGTTTTAATAAATGGAGAAAAAAATCCTCTCTCCTGTGGGGAGAGGGACAGGCTTGCCCGTGCGCCTGCCCATTCTGGGCCTTAACGGCCAGGGTGGCACGAGTCACGGCCAGGGGTGAGAGGAAAGGGTATTTAAAGGAGAAGATAATATGAGAATTTCAGATTACTTGAAAGAGGATATGATTTGCCTCAACCTGAAAGCAACAGGAAAGGAAGAAGCAATCAGAGAGTTGGGGAGTTTCATTCGTAAGGCTAAAGAGATAACCAACTATGAAATGTTCCACAGGGATGTTCTGGAGCGAGAGAAACTCACTTCAACTGGGATAGGGGAAGGAGTGGCTATTCCTCATGCCAGAACCGATGCTGTTAGTGGGTTTGTAATCGCCTTCGGCAAGTCTGAAAAGGGTGTTGAGTTTGATTCTCTGGATGGGAAGAAGGCGAGACTGTTGTTTTTGATGGGGACTCCGAAGACGGCTGGACTTGACGAATACCTGGTATTACTTGCCCATTTGACCAGATTATTAAAGCAACAATCTTTCCGGGAATCGCTTCTTAAAGCCCAAAGCCCTGCAGAGATAATCGATATTTTTAAGAATTTCGAGAAATAGAAAAGAGGATATTACCTTCAATGGACATACTATTTTTGATTGGCATAGTTTTAGTTCTGGGACTTATTGGGGGTAAGATTCTTAATAAGTTAAAATTTCCCGCGGTAGTGGGATATCTTGTTATCGGTATTTTTCTGGGACCTTCTGTCTTTGGTCTGTTTAAGCTCGATTTATTAGACCGAATGGGTATAATTACTGATTTTGCCCTGGGGATAATTGCTTTTATTATCGGTAATGAATTGAGATGGGGGATATTGAAGAAATTTGGCGGGAAAATTATCACTATTCTGTTTGTACAAGCTATAGCCACATTTGTTTTAATAGCTTTTGGAGTTTGGCTTTTGACCCATAATTTTGCTCTCAGTCTAATTCTCGGCTCTCTTGGTGTGGCTACTGCTCCTGCAGGCACTGTGGTGGTGCTTCAGGAATTTAAAGCGAAGGGACCTTTAACTACTTCTCTTTTGGCTATAGTCGGGCTTGATGACGGTTTAGCGCTTATAATTTATGGTTTCGCCAGCGCTTTAGCTATGTGCTCAATTGGTGGGAGTAAGGGAGTTAATCTCCAGAGTGTTTTGGAGTGGCCCTTACTACGAATCTTAGGTGCTGTATTCCTGGGAATTCTATTGGGGGTGGCGTTGGCCAATGTTGTAAGAAAAAGACATGATAAAAATGAGATTTTGACGTGGTCTCTGGGAGCTATCTTAATCTGTGCTGGTTTGGCTAAAGTCTTCCATTTTTCGCTAATTCTGTCTACTATGGTTTTGGGAATAACTGTGGCAAATACATTTTCGCTTTCTGGGAGGAGGACTTTTGAGGCTATCCAGTCGATAACTAATCCTATTTATGTTGCTTTTTTTGTTTTAGCTGGCGCTCATCTCCAGTTGGGACTACTTCCTAAGATGGGGCTTTTAGGCGGTGTCTATATTTTGGCGAGAGGTCTTGGTAAAATTGGAGGAACTTCTTTGGGAGCTTATGTGTCAAAAGCCGAAACGAATATGAGAAAATATTTAGGCTTTGGTCTACTTTCACAAGCAGGAGTAGCCATTGGTCTGGCTATGGTTGTCCAGAGAGAATTCGGGCTTTATGGAGAATTGGCAACTGTAACTATTACTATTATTGCAGCAACTACAATTATTCATGAAATTTTGGGCCCTCTAGGAGTGAAATATGCGATTGCTAAAGCAGGGGAAATTGGACAGGGCTAACAAAAGGAGAGATTGTCATGGAACTTTTGGTAATTGTACTCAATAAAGTCGACCTTTTGAACGATCTTCTTTCTATTCTCGTGGAAGCAGGAATAACCAGAGCTACCGTGCTCGATAGCGAAGGTATGGGGCATCATCTTGCTTACGAAGTACCCATATTTGCTGGTTTGAGGAAAATGTTAGGAGAGGCAGGGGCACACAATAAGACTATCCTTGCCTTGATTGAAGATGAGAAATTGGTTTCTGAACTCAAAAGGTTACTCGAAGAAGTAAAAATCGATTTCACTCAATCAGGAACCGGAATTATGTTTACTGTGCCAGCGGAAAATGTCATCAAACCCGAAGATTAGTCCTGAGTTCTGGGGACACAATACTTAATTATTGAAGCCCGATCCTGCATGTCCCAATAATTAAGTATTGTGTCCCCGGAATTAAAAAGAGGAGTTATTGAATGGACGAGGAGAAGGAATCCAAAGCAGGACCTATAGTGGAAAAAGGGATTAAAGAGTTAAGTCTGGCTATCAAGACGATGGGTATCTACCCTTCTGACCATCCTGCTATCAAGGCTTCTGTGGAGCGTCTCTATGCTATTATGGAGGGTGTTCTTGAGGCATCTCCTGAACTTAAGTTAGGAATAGCCCAAAAGAATCTTCTGGTAGATGGTCAGTTTCTGGACAAGACTAATGAGATATTTAGAGATTTCGCTCTCCAATTTCATAGGCGGGGAGTAGCATCCATTACCTTTAAGAAAGATTTGAATGTGGAAGAGCTCAGGATGTTTTTGGAAGTTGCTTCTACAGAACCGAAGATGCTCCAGAAAAAGGGAGGATTTTTAAGACTCTGTCAAGAGAAGAAAATTTCTCATATTGATATTGTAGAAATTGACTATGAAAAAGTTCTCGGTGTTGAAGAAGGGATAGGTGAAGCGGCAGAAGAGGGGAAGGTTAGAAGTGATGAGGAGATATGGGTTGACTTGATAAGGAGTCTCGAGTTGTATAGTGGGTTGAAGTTGGGTGAAGTGGAACATAATTTTCTCTTGCATCTGGAGGAGGAACCGGACAAGATGGTTGCCTACCTGGAGGGGGTGGCTTCGAAAGGTTCTCTGGGTATGAGCAATCTGGGAGGAGTTGCTGTTAGAAAAACTATTAATAGTATAGGAAACTATATTTTTAAGAACCTTCCTCAGGAAAAGGAAGTTCATAGAAAGAAATTGGCTGAGGTTGTATCCCATCTCAATCCGAAATTGAGAATACAGCTAATCGATGCAGAAATTGATATTGAACCCGGTCAAATAGATGTTGTAACAGAGATAATTCCTGATTTATCAAATTCTGTGATAGTGGAGATGATGACCCTGGCTGTTAGTGGTGAGGGTAGGGTCACGGAGCGTTTAGTGAAGCTTTTCCACAAGATTGTACCCGAGGAGGAAAGGAAAAGAGAGATAATTCCGCTTTTTGGGGATAGTTTGGCTGATATGTCTGGGAAGGAAGACTTCCTGTATATGCGCCGGCTGATTGAAAATCTGTTTCTTTCCAAGCCTACTGAGGAGTTCGTTTCGGAGATGTATAGAAAGGCGCTTAAAGAATTGAATGAACAGATTTCCTCTATTAGTGGGATAAAAGAGTATACAGATTCCCTTAATGAGAGGAGGATAGAGGAACAGGCGTCGACTGTGCTTATGGACTTAATCAGGTTGGAGACCGAATCTAGTGACTATGTGGAGATTGCTAAAAATTTGGGTAAGGTGGGTATGGATTTCTTGCTTACCGGGAGATATGAAAAAGCAAAGGAAATTATTGAAGCCTTAATTGAGGAAGCTGGCCCGGAAAAGGGAAGGACCGATGGAGAGCGTAACGCTTGTAAGGAAGCTTTAGAAAAACTGAGAGATATTGGAATTGTGCATGACCTGGTTACGGCGCTTCGCGATTGGGACAGGGAGAAATACGAGACAATCCATTTCATTCTCCTTCACATGGGTGAAATTGCTGTGGTGCCTTTACTGGAGGCACTTGGTAGAGAAACTGATAGCTCACTTAGAAAGAAGATTATCTCTGTTATAGTGGGTTTAGGGGAAGAGGCAATTCCAGAAATTGTCAGGAGGTTTTCGGATAAGAACTGGTATGTGGTGAGAAATATGGTGAGGATTCTCAGAGAGATAGGGATGGAAAAGGCGGTGCGTTATTTGAATATGCCCCTTAAACATGAGGACCCTCGCGTTCGGAAAGAGGTTGTTTATGCTCTGAGTACCATAGGAGGGGGGGAAGCATTAAGGTTAATTTCTCTTATGACCGATGACCCGGATGGAGAGGTTAGGCGAGGTGCTATCAAGTATCTGGGCGTTATGAGGAATAAAGAATCTGTTCCTCTCTTAATGAAGTTGATTGCTCAGAGAAATCCCTTTGGACATAAAAATTACCTGATTATTTCTGGGATTGAGGCGCTGGGAGAGATAGGTGCTGGGGAGGCGGTTCCCGGGTTGGTTCGACTGCTTCGAAAATCGACTATTTTTGCCAGAAGTAGAAATGATGAGGTGAGAATAGCAGCTGCCACTGCCCTGGAGAAGATAGGAAATGATGAGGCTATGGAGGCTCTGGCACGGGGAACCAAATATAGGAGAAAGATTGTCAAGCAAATGTGTGAGAGGTTAATTCGAAAGCATGGTGTAGTTCGTAGTTCGTAGTTCGCAGAGCAAGCTCTGCTACTCCAGAGTCTTCTGGAGTAGCGAAACTTGTTTCGCGATTAGTTAACGCAGAGCAAGCTCTGCTACTTCAGATCTTGAGGAAGAAGGTTGATGGAGAGGGCGTATGGAAGAGCGATTAGTAGAAGATTTCATAACTTATCTTACTAATGCTACCAGAAATAAGACTATCTATCCTTCGGGACATCCGATAATAATGCGTTCTTTAATGAGGACTTTTGAGATTTTAGAGACTTTGCTGGAAGAGAAAGAAGAGATAAATATAGCGGTTATAGGAGATGAATTGATATTTGAAGGGATGCATCTCCACGAGATTAGTACAGCTCTTTATGGTTTTACCAGGGACTTACGGCAGAGAGAAATAGAGAAGATTACGTTTCTCAAGGGATTAAAAAATGAGGAATTCTTAGGGCTTATCGATGTTTTGAGTATGGCACAGGAAAAGCTCAAAAATAGTGGTGGTCCAATTAAAGTATTAGCCTCTAAGGGTGTTAAGAATGTAGTTTTGGGAAAGATTGGAGCTCTTAAAGAAGCTCAACCAGAACCGGGACATGGTGAGGAGTTTAAAGCTAAGGCTAAGGAATTTTACAAGAATGCCGTTGAGGCAATAAAAAAGATAGTTGAGGATATTAAATTCAAAAAGAGAGTAAATATAGAGAAGGCTCGGTTTGCCATAAATAGTATGGTGGCCAGTATTCAGAGGAATAGAACGCCACTGATTACCCTGGCTTCTCTTAAGGCTCACGATGAATATACTTTTAGCCACGCAGTAAATGTTGCTGTCCTCACTCTTGTGCAGGGTGAAGCATTGGGTCTGGACAGACAGACGTTGAATGACCTGGGAATAGCTGCTCTACTACATGATATGGGGAAACTCAAGGTTCCAGAGGAGATTCTTAAGAAACCGGGCAAGTTGACTTCTGAGGAGTTTGAATTGATAAAGTTACATCCTGCCGATGGGGCAAAAATATTGATGAACACCCCGGGCATAAGCAAATTGGCATATGTAGTTACATTCGAGCATCACATAAAATACGATCTTAGCGGGTATCCTGTTGTGTCTCGAGGAAAAGGAGGGTTGAATTTAGGTAGTATGCTGGTTCGTATAGCTGATACATATGATGCTATGAGGAGCAACCGCTACTATGCCAAAGAGATTCCACCTGAAAAGACTATAAAAGAGATGGAAGAATCCTCAGGAAAAGAATTTGAACCTGTCCTTTTAAGGAAGTTTATCAGACTGATTGGCGTCTATCCTCCGGGTACTTTTGTTAGACTGGACACAGAGGAGATTGGTTTTGTCTTCCAGACAAATCCATCTGACCCTTATCGTCCCCGGGTAAAAATAGTTATTGATAGTAATGGTTCTAAGATAGAAAAGCCGCAGGAAATAAACCTCGAAGAGAAAGTTCCTGAGACAGGCAATTTCAGGCGTTCGATTAAAGAGTCAGTAGACCCTGAACAGTTTGGACTTGTCCCTGACGAATATATGTAATTCTAAGAGACGTTAACAGGTGGAGTCCCCGGTTTTATCGGAGGGACTCCAGCCCACTGGTCGGTCACCCTTTAGGGTGACGAAAAATGGCACTCTGAAGAGTGCCCGACCAAGGCCGGAGGGAATATCTTGAGGAATAGTTTAAAGATGAATGCTATTAGATTATGTTGGAAGTTGGCCATAGTTGTTTTTGCGTTACAGGTGGTAATTGGAGTTGCTTTTGCCGAGGAGATTTTGACTCTGGAAAAGTGTATAAATTTGGCTCTGGCTAACAATCAGGATTTGAAAATTGCGCAAAAGAGAATTATAGAATCAAAGGGGAGAAAACAGGAAGCATTTGGTAATTTCTTACCCAGGTTGAGTGCTTCGGGTAGTTATACCAGATTGAACGAATCACCCAGAATGACTGTACCTATTGGTGGCGGTGAAGAGACCTTCGAATTGGGCCCTGACTATTTATATAGCACACAGCTGACTCTCAGACAGCCTCTATTTGCCTGGGGGAAGATATACCATGGGGATAAGCAGGCGAGGCTCGATTATAGATTGGTTAATGAAGAATATAAACAAGTAAAGAATAGTCTCATTTTCGAGGTGAAAAGAGCTTTTTATAATCTCCTCTTGGCCAGACAGTTCGTAATAATTGCTGAGGAAGCAGTAGATGTAACGGATTCTCATTACAAGACTACTCGTGCCCTGTATAAAGAGGGGAGGGTTTCTGATTACGATGTCTCCCGGGCCAAGGTACAGTTGGTTAATAATCAGACAAAATTGATTAAGGCTAAGAATAATCTGAAGTTGGCGAGA
>WJOT01000105.1 GCA_009619095.1 Clostridia bacterium | reverse complement strand
TATCGGATTGGCCATAGACAGGGAGACTACGGTGGGTGATAGTCGAGAAAAGATTGAAAGCGTCCTTCAGGAGGCTTTAAACAGGTCTGATATAATAATCACCACTGGCGGGTTGGGTCCAACATTTGATGATTTAACCCGGGAGGTTATGGCTAAGGTGTTAAAGAAAAAACTGGTCTTCGACCGGGAAGTGATGCACCAGATTGCTGCCCATTTTGCAAAGAGGGATCTGGAAATGCCCAAAGATAACGAAAAGCAGGCTTATATTATTGAAGGTGCTAAAGTCATTCCCAATAAGGTGGGCACCGCTCCCGGAATGGTCGTGGAAAGGAAAACTAAGACCGCTTCGAAATCGAAAGTTCAAAAAGTGAGTGTTATAATTATGTTACCCGGACCTCCTCGAGAGATGAAACCTATGGTAGAAGAGGTTGTATTGCCGTATCTCAAGGAGAGGTATGAGCGAAAAATATTAAAGAAATGCGTTCTCCATATTTCTGGGCTGACGGAGTCTGCCGTTTATGAGAAAATTAAAGAAGTGGTGGAAATTGAACAGAGGATGGAGGGTGGAATTTTAAGGTTTTCTATATTAGCCCATCTTACAAAGATAGATGTGGAGATTTCAGGGGAAGGTGAGAACGAGTTACTTGTTGATGAAATGCTGCACAAGGCAAGGCAAGAAATTTACGATTGTCTGGAAGACTATATTTATGGAGAAGATAAAGATACTTTAGAGAGTGTGGTGGGTGGGTTACTGCTTAGTAAGAGATTAACCCTGGCAGTGGCTGAATCTTGTACTGGCGGATTGATTGGTGATAGAATTACCGATGTTGCTGGAAGTTCTGTATATTTTAAAGAAGGAGTTGTGGCTTACAGTAACGAAGCGAAAAAGAGAGTTTTGGGGGTTAAAGAAGAGACTGTAAACGAATTTGGTGCGGTTTCCCGAGAGAGCGCATTGGAAATGGCCAGAGGAGTACAGAGAATTAGTGGAACGGATATAGGCTTGGCTACTACGGGGATTACCGGACCTACTGGAGGAACTGCTAAGAAACCGGTAGGCTTGGTCTACATAGCTCTGGTGTGGCCTGAAATGGGTGTGGAGATATGTAGAGAGTTTCGCTTTAGTGGCAAAAGGAAAGAAATAAAAGAAAGCACAGCGGCAAACGCGCTCGATATTTTAATAAGGGCGTTAAAGGAAAAAGATTAGATGAGGTTATCGTCAAGAAAGAGTAAAATGAAAAGGAAAACTAAAAAATCGGAAAGTAAAAATAAAACTTACAGCAAGCAAATAAAAGCACTCTCCAGGATAAGCAAAGCAATCTCTTCCGAACTTTATCTGGATAATATTTTGAAATTGATTGTAACTGTAACCGCTGAGGTGATGGGGTCTAAAATATGTTCCTTAATGTTATTAGATGAGGATAAGAAGAAGCTAATTGTTCGAGCGACTCAGTCGGTCAGTGAGGAGTATAACAAGAAACCGAATCTGAAATTTGGAGAGGGTATCGCAGGAAGGGTTGCCCAGGCAAATAGACTCATTAGTGTTGTGGATGTAAAAAAAGACACTCGCTATGTAAACGTGGAGATAGCCAGAAAAGAGAAGTTATGTTCGCTGTTGAGTGTTCCCCTCAGCGTGAGGGGGAAGGTGATTGGGGTTATTAATTGCTACACTTCTTCGCCTCACCGATTTACCAAATCGGAAATGGATGTGCTTACTACAGTAGCTAATCAGGCTGCCATTGCTATTGAGAATACGGAACTTATGGTGAAGTCTAAAGTTATTCAGGAGGAGCTGGAAACTCGCAAACTCGTAGAGAGGGCAAAGGATATATTGATGGAAGAGCTGGCGATATCTGGGCAAGAGGCTTTCCGAAAAATACAGAAGCAGAGCATGAATAGCCGCAAGCCCATGCGGGAGATTGCAGAGGCTATAATTTTGGCCAGGGAGATAAAAAAATAATAAAAAGCAGATTGCCTGTTTTACTATATGACGTTGATGTCTTTTGCTCTGATGATTGGGGCAGAAGACATTTTTTTCTAACGTGGCAGGTATTATTGGAGTAGCAGACTTTAGTCTGCGTTAATAAACGCAACCTAAAGGTTGCGACTACCGAATATTACGTATAGTCAGGGGCAGATAGTTATGTCTAAATTACAATCACAAGATAAAGAATATAAGATTATTGTAGTGGGTGGTGGCCATGCTGGCTGTGAGGCAGCTCTGGTGGCATCCCGGCTTGGTTTTAGGACTCTACTTTTGACTATGAATCTGGATACTATTGCCTTTATGTCTTGTAACCCAGCAATTGGTGGTTTAGCTAAGGGCCAGTTGGTTAAAGAGATAGATGCTTTGGGTGGGGAGATGGGTAAGAATACGGATGCCACAGCTATTCAGTTTCGACGATTGAACATGACCAAAGGTGCAGCTGTCCGTAGTTCACGAGCACAGGTGGATAGGCAAGCCTATCGGTTGAAGATGAAAGAAGTCTTAGAGAGACAGGAAAATCTGGAATTGAAACAAGCCCTGGTTGAAGAAATTCTGGTGGAGAAAAAAAGAGTGGTAGGAATAAAAACAGGCATTGGTGAGAAGTTTTATGCACAAGCAGTAATTATTACTCCTGGAACTTTCTTAAATGGATTAATTCATATTGGTTTGACCAATTTCCCTGCTGGCAGGATGGGTGACTTCCCGGCAGTAAAACTTTCAGAGAATCTTAAGGGACTCGGTTTTCGGATAGGCAGATTCAAGACAGGAACCTGCCCTCGCCTGGATGGAAAAACTATCGATTTTTCTAAACTCAAACGACAGGAAGGCGATGAACTTCCCTTTCCTTTCTCTTTTACTACTAAAAAGGTAACTCAGTCTCAACTACCCTGTTATATTACCTATACCAATAGTAAAACGCACCAGATAATCAGAGAAGGCTTGGACCGTTCCCCTCTGTATACTGGTGTTATCAAGGGGACAGGGGTACGCTACTGTCCTTCCATTGAAGATAAGGTAATGAAATTCCCGGAAAGAGAACGCCATCAGATTTTTTTGGAACCAGAAGGTGTTGATACATCCGAAGTTTATCCCAATGGCTTAGCCACCAGTTTGCCCATAGATATCCAGTTCAGAATGTTGCGTAGTATCGAGGGTCTGGAAAGGGCAGAGATAATGCGACCCGGTTATGGTATTGAGCACGATTACGTCGAACCCACGCAGCTACGACCAACACTGGAGACTAAATTAATCGAGAATCTTTACTTCTGTGGCCAAATTAATGGAACCACAGGTTATGAAGAAGCAGCAGCCCAGGGATTAATTGGTGGAATTAATGCTGCCCTGAAAATCCAGAATAAGCCACCATTTGTTCTCGACCGTTCGCAAGCTTATATTGGTGTCTTGATTGATGATTTAGTGACCAAGGGCACTAAGGAACCCTATCGTATGTTCACTTCCCGGGCTGAGTACCGACTAATTTTGAGAGAAGATAATGTCGATTTGAGACTAACTGAAAAGGCATACACCATCGGGCTAATTGGAGAGATGAGATATCAGGAGGTGGAAGCTAAAAAGAAAGCTATCGAAAAGGAAATAGCTCGATTAAAAGAGGTCAAGATTTTTCCCAATTCCCGGACAAATAAGAAATTTTCCGAATTGGGATGGGTAACTTTAAGAAGTCCAATCAGTTTAGCTGAACTATTAAGGAGACCTGAAGTTTCCTACTCTGATTTGAAACTTTTTGATAAGAGAAATGGTGAGGTTCCGTTGGAGGTAGCTGAACAGGTGGAAATTCAAATTAAATATGAAGGATATATCAAACACCAGGAGCAAGAGATAGAAAAGTTTAAAAAGATGGAGGATAGAAAAATTCCTGCAAAAATTAATTATCAGGAAATTGTTGGTTTATCTAATGAAGTCAGGGAGAAATTGTGTAAAATAAGGCCAGACTCTCTGGGCCAGGCTTCCCGCATTTCAGGAGTTACTCCAGCGGCAATTGCTATCTTAATGGTTCATATGAAAAGGATGTGAAATATGGGTGAGGAGAAAGAAAACTATTCTAAACTAAAAGAATTTGCTTTGCAGTGGGGAGCTTCGTTATTTGGAGTTTGTGACATTTCCAAATTGAAGGGCAAATTTTTAGATTTATCTCCCCAAGTCATTAAAGGACTGGATAAAGGAATTTCTTTAGCAGTGAGGTTGTCTGATAAGATAATTGATAGTATCGAAGATAGACCAACTAAACTATATTATTACCATTATCGCCAGGTGAATTATTTTTTGGACCGACTCGCTCTGGGAGTGACACAGTTCATTCAAAATAGAGGTGGGAGCGCTCTGCCCATACCCTCTTCTCAGACCATCGATTGGGAGAATCAGAGAGGACATCTTTCACACAAAGAGGTGGCACAACAGGCGGGTCTGGGCTGGATTGGGAGGAACAATCTATTGGTGAATCCAGAATTTGGCTCCCGGATTAGACTGGTTACTGTGTTAACCGATTTTCCTCTTTCCTACGACAAACCGATAGAAGATGGTTGTGGTGACTGTAAAGATTGTCTGGGAGTCTGCCCGGCAGAAGCTATCAAGGAGAGGGTGGAAGATTTTGACCGGCTTGCCTGTTGCAAGAAATTAGATGAATTTAGAAAGATTTGTAAGATAGGGCACCATATCTGCGGAATATGCATCAAAGCTTGCCCGGGGTCCGGGGAATAGTAAATTCTTGTTGATTTAAATTTTTATAAGTGTTATAACTATATAAATGGAAAAACGCGTTCCTAAAATCGCAGTCCTAACCTTCCTATTTTCATTTCTTATTTTTTCTGCTAAACTATGGGCAGCGGGAGACGCCGGAGCTCCAGGTTCATTTTTGAATTTTGGAACTGGTGCCCGTTCCCAGGCAATGGGAAGTGCTTTTACCGGACTTTGCGATGATGTTTCTGCTATTTACTGGAATCCTGCAGGACTTTCCCAACTTGCCAGAAATCAACTCACATTCTTTAATGCCCCACTCTGGGAAGACACACATTATCTCTTCACGGGATATGGCCATCCAACAAAAAAACTGGGAACATTTGGAATTGGATTAATAAATTTAATAAGCAGTGAATTTGAATATAGAAAAACTATTTCTGCTCACTCTGAAGGTACCTTTCATATAAATCAAATGGCATTTCTCTTTGCCTATGGTCGCAAATTTTTTCCAGTTCTCTCGGCAGGACTCGGTTTTAAAATTGTACAGAAAGGAATGCCCATAGAGGATAAAGATTATTTTGGTGGTGGGTTTGGTATGGATTTAGGGCTTCTTTATCATCCACAAGATATAAAAGGTGAAGGCTTTTTCTGGAAGCAATTAAAAAGACTTTCTTTTGGTGTTAATTTGCAGAATTTAGTTCCTCCCAAGGTTCAAATGGAAGCAAATGGAACTTTTTGTTCTAAGGAAACTTATGGATTAAATCTTAAATTTGGAACATCTTATTGTGTGAGAAATCTGGTCCCTAGATTGAGGGATAAATTGACAGTAAATATCGATTTGGACAAACCATATCTAAGAGGACTGAAGGTCGCTTTTGGAGGAGAGTACTGGTTCAAGAATACCATTGCTTTTCGCCTGGGGTATGGAAAAGGTGACATAAATTTTGGTTTGGGATTTCTCTATCGCTGGCTTCAGGCTGATTATGCATTCACTCCTCATGATTTGGGGCTTAGCCACAAATTTTCCATCACCCTTAAATTCGGTAGGCAAGTTATTGAGCTGGAAGAATTTACAAGATATAGAGCTAAATTGCAGACAGAAGAATACTACAAATTAGGAGTGGAACACTATCGAGCAGGAAAATTGGGAGATGCTCTGGCAGAATGGGATAAGGCCTTAATCTGGAGTCCCGATGACCTGGAAATTCAAAAAAAGGTAGAAGAAGTTTCTAAAGAAATGGAAATTACTGTAACTAGGAAACTGATGGAAAAACGTATTGGCCAGGCATATTCATTCTATGAAGAAGGAAAGCTTATTGATTCGCTTGATGAATGGAGAGAGGTTTTAAAGCTCGACCCCACAAGTATCAGGGCAAAGGAATATATTGAAAGAATTGAAGGAAAACTGTCAAGGATAGAGAGAGAAAAATATCTGGAAAGGGTAAAAGAAAAGAAAAAAGGAGAGATTGTAAGATTTCTGGGGAAGGGAGACAGGCTATATGAGGAGGGGAAATATGTTCAGGCTATTAGAGAATGGGAGAAGATTCTAAAAATAAATCCCAAACATACTTTGGCAAGAGAGAATATTGACCACGTAAGGAAAAGGATTGAATGGTTAATAGATAGTCACCTTTCCCAAGGAAAGGACTTCTATGGTAAGGAAGACAGTGCCAGCGCAATTATAGAATTTAAAATAGTACTTAAATTTGATTCAGAAAATAAAGAGGCGAAAGAATATATAGAAAAGACAAAGGAGCAGGCTGCCAAAATAGTTAAGAAAGTAAGTCGGAGAGAGATTGATACACTTTATTATGAGGCAGCAGATTTATATTTAAAAGGAAAGTATGAAGAATCAATAAATATTTTAAATAAAATTCTGGAACTTGATCCAGTTAATGAGAATGTCTATAAACTACTGGAAAAGGCAAAGAGTGTCCTTGAGTTAATGGGGAAAAAATGAGAAAAAAAATTGCTATTTTGGGATTGATTTTAATTCTGGGAATGGGAAAATTAGTGATGGCCCAGGTCTGGGAAGAAATTAGACCTTCTGACGATCTGCCAGTTGGCGCTCTGCCAGATGAGAGAAATGGTCACGTTTTAATTCAGCAATTTGTCTTTGGTGGATTTGACCAGGACAATGACTTATGGATACTTAGGGAAGAAGGAGGAGGAAATTGGAGATGGGAATATGTGGTTGCTAAAGGAACGGCTCCTTCTTCACGAGGAGGACATAGTGGAATTTTCGTTTACGAAGAACTAGGACAGGGGATTATCATTTTTGGCGGTTCAGAATCTTCTTTAGGCGTTCCAGTGGATTCAGACACCTACAAATTGCCGAACCCGTGGGAGCCAAGTCCTACATGGGAAAAATTGGAAACTACAGGCACTGTTCCTTCTGCCAGGGCAGAACATACAGCAGTTTATGGTTATAGCAACAAGATGATTGTTTTTGGAGGTTATACAAGCACAGGTCCTGTTAATGCAACGAATGATACATACACTTTAGATTTCAACTTTACTCCTGCCTCCTGGACAAAGTTGAATACTTTTGGAGACATTCCTACTGCCTGTTATGGCCATTCAGCAGTCTGGGGACAAATGTGGGAAGGAGAACAAATGATTGTCTTTGGAGGAAAAGATGATTCCGGCGAACTACTTAATGACTCCCGGGGACTTGATTTGGGGACAACTAGCTGGACCAAAATAAATGTAACCGGAGGTAAACCTCCTGCCCGCTGGCAGCACACTGCAGTCTGGACGTGGGGAGAGCAAGGGGGAGAGATGATTATTTTTGGCGGAAAGGGTGAGGGAGGAACCCTTCTTAATGATGTCTGGGTTTTGCAGGGATTTAGTCCTGAAGATTGGAAATGGGAGAAAATTTATCCCATTGGGGATTCGCCTTCTGCAAGGTCTGGACATGCAGCAGTATTAGGTCAGGGTTGGGAAGGACAACAAATGTTCATTTTTGGTGGTTTTGATAGAGACGGTAATCTTAATGATGTTTATGCGTTTTTCAGAGGAGAAAAGGTTAAAGAGACTTTACGAGAGAAACCGTTTAATGCTCCCAATCCGTTCAATCCTGATACAGAGGAGACCAAGATTTGTTACTATCTTGATGAAGAAGCTGATGATGTAAAAATAAAACTGTTTACTTTAACTGGTGAATTGGTATATTCCTGGGAAAATATTTCCGGAAGAAAAGGACTGAACCAGTGGCCATGGAATGGAAGAAATGAGAAAGGAAGAGTTGTAGAAAATGGAGGATATATCTGTTTGATTGAAGCTGGCGAGAAAAAACAGAAATGTAAAATTGCTGTCCTTAGATTTAGATGACAATAGATTAGGAGTAAAATGAAAAGAGTTTCCAGAATTGCCATTAAGTTTTCAGGAATTGTGTCCCTAGTGATTTTGGTAATTATGCTTATTATGGCATCATTGATTTTAAGGCAAACAAGAAATTCCCTTATTAAAGAAATGGAGATAAGGGCAGAATTCTTTGCCCGAAATGTCAGGGAATCTCTTTTTCCCCAACCAGACGCATTCTCTTTATATTTTTCTGTTAGGGACCAG
>WJOT01000132.1 GCA_009619095.1 Clostridia bacterium | reverse complement strand
AGAACCTGTCCCAGCTCCATGGTGCTACGCATAGCTTCTGTGATTTCGTTTATGTCTTTAAGTTTCTGATGAGTAATTCTTAAATCCTTGTTCTGGCGATGGCTCTGGATGTCCTTACATACAAAAAGAAGGAAAAGCGACGCCAAAATTATATACTTTGCTGTATTATCTAAAACTAAAAAGACATCCAACACTATGTAAATACCAATCAGAATGAGAACTAAAAAAGCAGTAGTCTTAAAAATTCTTCCCATATCCCCACCTATCCAATGATTCTTCCTATCTTCTCCTTCAACACTTCCAAATCTACAGGCTTGACAATATAGTCAGCAATATGGCCAGCCCATATCTCATAGTCAGTTTTGAAAGTATCATAAGCAGTACAGACGATAATGGGAAGGGCAGGATAGTCCTTCCTGATTTTCTCCAGCAATTTCAATCCACTCATATCAGGAAGCTTGATGTCGAGGATGAGAAGGTTTACTTTCTGTTTACTTAAATGGTCGAGAGTTCCCTTGGCGTCTCTCGCCTCCAGGACATCGTATCCTTCCTCAGTCAGTTCATCCTTAAACACCTCACGCAGAACCTCTTCATCTTCGGCAATCAATATCTTTTTCATTATCCTTCTAAACCTCTCTCTTCCTCTTTCTTGCTTGTTCTTTTCATCGGTAGGTTTACGATGAAAGTAGTCCCCTTGTCCATTTCGCTTTCCAGCTCTATCTTTCCTTTATGGGCAAGAATTATTCTCTGACATATAGCTAAACCCAGACCTGTACCCTGGGGTTTCGTACTAAAGAAAGGCTCAAATACCTTCTTCCTGTTATGGGCAGGAATGCCGGGGCCGGTATCGCTAATTCTAATCTGGAGGAATCTCTTATCCTGACCAGTGGCAATCTTTAATTCTTTTTTCTCCCTATCCTGCATAAAGATGAGCGCATTCTGAATCATGTTCAAAATGACCTGTTCTAAGAGAGCAGGGTCGATGGGGATGGCAGGTAGATTTTTGTCGAGTTCCTTAGTAAGGACTGTTCCGCTCTTTCTAATCTCATCACCCATATGTAGCAGAATCTCCTCAATTACCCTGTTAACATTCTCCTCCACCAAATTTGGCTTGGGCTGACGGGTAACCGTGAGCATATCCTTAACAATTCTTTCCAGGCGGTCTACTTCCTGCATAATATAATTAGTATATTTTTTGTTAGGGTCTTTTTCTTCCACCGCCTTGTGTATTCGTTGCGCGCAACTTCTTATTGAGCTCATCGGATTTCTCACCTCATGAGCCACAATCACCGACATCTCTCCTACAGCAGCCAGGCGTTCCGAGTGAATTAAATGAGCCTGTGCCTCTTTCAGCTCTTTCTTGGCCAGCTCCACCTGGTGACGTAACTCTTCGCTGAATCTCTTTTCAGTATCATATAATCTGGCATTTTCTATAGCCAGTCCAGCCTGATTGGTGAAAGTTACCAGGGAGCGAAGGGCTTCCTCTTCTATGGGACGTCCGCTATGCAAATTATCTACTAACAGGACTCCATTTACTCTCTCTTTGGCTACCAAAGGCACGGAAGCCATTGCATTGACTCTTCCCTCGAGTCCGGCAAAAATCTTACCATAAGTCCTTTCCTGGCTGGAAGTAGTTCCGCCTTGATAAATCGGGGGTGAGTTTACCCCTGCTTCGCTCTCCTGTGGTGTCGCCCCTAATCTTCTCGCTTGCCTGGAGACAGGCTCTTGTAAACGCATCCCTCCCTCAGCAACTTTAGCGATAATGTATGGTCTTCCATCCTTAACTGTCTTTACAATAGGATTTTGCTCATCTGTCAATGGAATCTTTAAATCTGAAAGAAGCTCCCGAGCCACTCCCATTGCCTGTCTGCCCTCAATAAATCCTTCCTTCTCGTTTACCAGGCAGATTATTGCGCGGTCAAAATTTAAGTGTGTTGACACACCTTCTAATATTGTACTCAGTATCCTATCCAGGTCCATAGTGCTGGCCATCGCTTTACTTATCCTGTCCAAAGTCTTCAACTCGTTCATCTTCTGGGTAATTACAATATTCTTCTCTTCCAGCTCATCCTTTGATCTCTTAATGAGACCGGCCGTCTCTTCATGCTTTTTTTGAGAAAGAGTCAGTTTCCATATCTGTCCATAGATGAGTCTAAACACAAGGATTAAAAGTATGGCAATTCCAATAAGCGAAAATGTAACTGATAGAAATGTTGCCCAGCCGGTAGATAGATTTCGATTGAGGTAGTTTTCGGTAAGCCTATAAACTACTAACATTACCAAGAAGATGGAGATTGTCAGCCATCTCAGAGGACGTAAATAGGTAGGTTCTTTCATTTTGCCTCTAAATGAAAAAAATCATCCTAAATATACAAAATATGACCGTAAAAGTCAACGCAAAAAGCCAAATAAAAGCTATGCCATTTATGCGCTAAAGCGCATAGTTTCCCTTCAGGCGCCAAATTTCTTTAACTTAAGTCCATTAGCTAACATCAGGGGCAGGGCATTAACTGCTGGAAACCTCCCCAGACCACCCCTGCTGCATTCCCTTTCTGTAAATCTCTTAGTCCCATCAACTCGAATAAATTTTGAGTGAAGCAAGAATGGATTGGGATGCCAGGAGTGTGATTTCAACAGACACGGCGTAGAATGGTCGCTGGTAATTACAATCACATCAAATTTTAGATTCAGAATTTCAGGAATAAATCTATCCACTTCTTCAATCACTTTCACTTTCTTCTCCAAGTTACCATCCTCGCCGAAAGAATCGGTTTTCTTGATGTGCAGATAAAAGAAGTCGTATTTCCCAAAATTTTCTTTAACTGTCCTCAACTCATCCTCTATACTCTCTCCTGTGGGGAGAACTTCCATCCCTACCAGCCGAGCCAGTCCCTTATACATCGGGTAAGTAGCAATCGCTGCTGGAGAGAGATTGAACAGTTCCCCCATCGAGGGAATCCGGGGAACCTTGGAAATCCCCCTGAGAAGTACCGTATTGGCTGGATGTTGACTTTTCAAAACCTCAGTTGCTTTCTTAATAAAGCTATTTGTCACCTCCTCTGTTTTTTTAGCCTTACTAGAAAGCGCCCGGGCAGGCTTTGCCTTCTCTCCATTTTTCTGAGGGTCAGCATCGCTCACAGGACCATTCAGGCCATCCCCGCGAAAAATAACCACAAAGCGGTGCTCCTTCCCCGGCCGGATAAAAACTTTCACCCCTTTTATCTTCTCTATCTTCTTCCCCAAAAGAGCACAAATTTCTCTATTCTTCTCCGTGGGAATTCTTCCTGCGCGGCGGTCCACAATTATTCCTCGATTATCCATGGTGGCGAAATTACCTCTGGCGGCCATATCCTTGTGAGTCAACTCTACACCTATGCCCAACGCCTCCAGAACACCTCGCCCAATAATATACTTCACCGGGTCATAGCCAAATAGTGCCAGATGGGAAGGGCCACTTCCCGGCGTAATTCCATACCCAATAGCATCAGTTAAGCCACAAATCGAGTGAGAAGCAAGATTGTCCAGATTAGGAGTTTTAGCTCTCTCCATCTCTGTCTCTCCATCTTGTGGTAAACCGCCAATTCCATCTATAACCAAAAGCAGAATCTTAGAATCTGTTTTAATGGAAATTTCCTTAATTATGCTCTCAGAAACCATTTCTATCTCCTTTCAAAATAATATCATCTAGCATAAAACTCCTTCTGCAAGTTTCTTGCCCTCAACGCCTCGTTTCTCAACATACTGATTATAGATTTCAAAAGCCCTAACTGAATTCTTGCCCCCTTTTCTCGCTCAGCCTCCCTCCTAAGGAAGGTAAACACAGATTCTTCCTTCTGGAAATCCTGATAAATACCCATTCCCAATTTCTCTTCTGCCTTGAGAACTTTCAGAAGCTCGTTTTTGGCATCGGGATAAGGACGGATTCTTCCCCCCTCAATTGCTAAATTGTTAGCTCCCATCTGCCGATAACTTGCCGTTTCTTTCCCCAGAAGGGGAACTATTCCACCTTCAAAGAAGAAGGAGCGAGCGAGGTAGTTCCTTAAATTACCATACTCATATTCCAGCTTTTCCCCTCTCTGGGAAACCGATTTCCAATCTGTTCTATCTATATCTTCCATAACTTCTTTTAGATTTTTGCTCATTTCCGCTAAATCTTTATCCTGGAGACTCTTGTCTGAAAATGGGAGGGTTTGCCTCTCCTCAAAAATGGACTTTAAGGTGGCAAAGGCTATTTTACTCGTCTTCTTAGCCAGCTTCTCAAATTGAGAACGGGGAGGATGGAGGAGCTCTTCCAGACTCTTCCCCAGCGCCTTATAAACAGATGCTTTCTTCTTTCCTCCCTTCTCCAGAAGTTTCAATGTTTCTTTCTCCAATTCATCAATTGGTTCAGAAGAAAGGACAGTCAGAGTACCTCTATATGGCTTTACTATTCCCTTACCACTGGGATGAACAAATAAGACCCTTACAGGATATTCTCCTCCCTCATCCATCTTCCAGCGGAAGGAGAATGTAACTTCCTTTCCCGGAGGTATACGCTTACTAACTTCCTTCTCTTCAGAGCCAATGGAAAAAACTGCTTTATATCCCACCATCTCCTTCTCATCCCATAGACGAGCTACACCTTGCCCATCATTTTTCACCACCAGGGAAACCACTACAATATCTCCTTCTGTAGGCGGACTGGGGGTCCAATTGTCTCTAACAATTATAAGTTTTGGCGGAGGCAATACCTTAACCGATTCCTCATCACTCCACAACAGAGGTTCCATATCTTTTGCCACCACGTAGAAGGAAGAGAATTCCAGGAGATGCTCGCCTTCCTCAGCCTCCCAGGTGAATTCAAAATCGCTTTTTTCTCCAGGTTCTATCTCCTCATCAAATTTAACTTGCTTTTTTATCCCATCTATAGACAAGATTGCCTTATACCCTACCCCGCTCCCCTCATGCCAGGGAGTAATAGGATTTACTCCAATGTTCTCTATTCTCGTTAAAATAGTCATAATATCCCCGCTTTGGGAATTAGTAGGCTTCCAGGAGAGAATAACGGGTACAAGATTTATCCCCGTATTGATAGTCAGTGACAGTTCAGCCTTAGTTAAAAATTCTCTTTGGTCAAACTCGTAGGAGGCCGAGACTTTCAAGTAGTGAGTGCCCCTTTCGGCCCTCCAAGCGAACTGTAAATTTTGAAATTTCCCTGGCAAAATGGCAGGTCCTTCCATAATCGAACCTTTACGTCTCCCGTCTATATAGAGGAATAGATGGTACTTCTCGCAAGGAAGATCACCCTTGTTTTCCAGACTTGCTAAAATCTCCACCTCCTCTCCCATATATGGGGAAGAAGGATAAAGAAAGAGTTCAACAAAGAGGTCAGGCCTCGACTCGCCAATTCTAAGATCAAGAAAGACCTGTTCATCTTTCACTACTTCCAGCACTTTTCCCCTGCCAGTGACTCTGGGTAGAATTTGGGGATAGACCAACCAATTTCCATCTTCAACTACCCACTCAATAGGCCCCAGGCTCACGTTATGTGCTTTTGGACTAATCCTGGGAATCTCTCTGAAATCGAGAAAGATAATTCTCTCCTTTTCTTTTTCCTTTTCTTCTTCTTCTATGATTTCTTCTTCTGCTGCTGCTGCTGTTGTTTCTTCTTCTTCTTCTTCTTCTTCTTTAGCTTTTAACTGTAGCCTCACGATAAAATCGCCGGGCAGGATAACCTTTTCGGAATCGTTGCTTACAAAGAGGAAGAATTTTACCTTATCGCCAACTTCAATCCTTCTTGTAGTATCTATCTCCAAGCTGTTTATTTTCAGAACAGGTTTTACTTCTTCTATAAATATATTGTAATAGACTCTTTCTCCCACGCCAGTGGGAGTTCCCAGAGAAGCGCCTACTGAATGGAGACCACTCGTGGGTTTCTCCCATAAGTAGTCAATAAATGGGGTATACTTGATATCCGAAATGGGAAAAGTACGCACGGGTAAATCATTCAGATAGAAAATCAAAAGAAATTTATCTCTGAATTCTGTCATCATCTCCTCTGCTTTCAGGTAGGTTCTGATGCGCACAGGAGCGTCATCGTTCACAACCTCAACTAATTTGCCTTTCTGAAAAAACTCAATCTTAGTTATTGTAACTTTATCCAGTAACTCCTCCCCCAGGCAATTGGGAAGGGGAGATAACAGAATACATATAGTCACTAAAAGGAGAAACTTACGGATGGCCATTCGTAATTCCTTTAAAACAGAATCGTAACAGAGAGTTTGGGCCTTTCCTTAAACCATTTTCTCTAATCTCTCAATTCTTTTCTGGGTAGGAGGGTGAGTGGAGAAGAGAACTGCAAGCCCTCTGCCTCTCAAAGGATTGACAGTAAACATGTGCGCGGTGGCCTGGTGGGCAGGTAATCTCCTCTGGCTTGCACTGGCTTCCAGCTTCCTGAGTGCTCTAGCCAGGCCAAGAGGATTACCTGTTACCAGAGCACTTCCCCTGTCAGCCAGGTATTCCCGCGAGCGAGAAATCGCCATCTGAATTATCATCGCAGCCAACGGTGCTACAATTGCAGCAATCAGAAGCCCCAGCGCACCTCCTCTTCTACCTCCCCTGGAACCGTACCCTCTAAAGATTGCTGCCCAGCGGGCAAAGGATGCCAGAATCATTACTGCTCCAGCAATAGTGGCTGCCACAGTTTGAATCAGGATGTCCCTATTTCTCACATGAGCCAGCTCATGTCCGATTACTCCTGCCAGTTCTTCCTCATCCAGAACCCGCAATATACCTTCAGTTACTGCCACTGCAGCGTGCTGGGGATTTCTCCCGGTGGCAAAGGCATTGGGAGCGGAATGGGGAATAAGGTAGAGTTTGGGCATGGGCAATCCAGATTTCTGGGTAAGAGCCCTTACATTGCCATAAAGTTGAGGCATATCCTCCTCCCTTAAAGGCTGGGCTTTATACATTGCCAAAACTATCTTATCAGAATACCAGTAGCTTATGAAGTTAATCCCTGCTGCAATTATGAAGGCAAAAATCATGCCCTGCCTTCCACCGATAAGGTTTCCCACCCAGATCAAAACTAAAGTCAGGGCTAACATTAGAATAAATGTCTTCATCTGATTCCACATATTTACCACCCCATGAAGTCTATAAATTCATTTTATTATATTAAATATTCTCGCACTTCTGCAAGCCATTTTTAGAGGCCTCTGAAAAAACACCCAGAGTTCTCTTCAAACGCTCCGATGAATCGGAGCTACTCCTAATCTATTTTAATTATGGTAGTGGGGGTCAAAATATAATCGACCTTCTTATCGGTTTCACTCATAAGGTTAGAAAAATCTTTAAGAATCTGCTCATCGTGAACCAGAGTGATAACTTTGACTTCTCCCTGGAGAAGATTATTCTCCAGCAAATAGGACCACTCTTTATCTCCATAACCTCTGCCCTTGCCCAATCGATTCCCTTTCTTGTCCACAGCAACGCTTCCCTCAACGAATAACCCCACTTCTGTCTTAAGCGGCACCCCATATTTCTTGAAGCCCTTTATACTGGTTGCCCTGTTAATATTCTTTCTCTCCGAAATCTCGAGAAACTCTGCCATATGAGGTAGCGCCACTGCCAGAATCTTATTGCTTTCCAGAACTATCTCTCTTATTCTCTTCAAAACGAAATCCGGCGCACAGAAAACACATCTACTGGAGTTGAATTCAGGAATCTGCTTTATCTTCTCCGAGGCAATCCAGGAACCAATGAAATTTGGAATTCGGTTAAAACACGGCCGGGGAAAGGTGGCAATGTTCTTCTCCTGCAAAAATCTCCAGATTTTTTGCCTTATCGATTCTTTAGGGTCTTTATAATTCATTCCAATCAGGACAAGTTGGGGAATTTAACCCCGCAGAATTTCCAGCCGAGCAATGCTCGGCTGGTGTTTTGAGTAAAATATTTTGAGGCGAAGCAGGTGGGTCTGTTTCAGTCCCCCGACGGAAAAAGGTGTTAAAAGAATTTATCGGGCGGTTGCCTTCGGCAACAAAGGAATAAGGTCTTTGCCAAGAAAAAGAAAAGATTTTGTCTTTCAAAATGAAGTTCGAGCCAGATTTTTTGAAAAAATCACGCAGGCTTGCCGTATCGCCTTCCAAAGCGATTTTTATTGAGTAATTACAGCGCAAAATGAAGTTTCTTGAAGGTTCGAGCCACCAGTGGGGATTTTCCTTTAAATTGGTTAATTTTTCCTGAATTTGGAGTTTTTTCTTTAGTATTTCTTCTTTTTTGGTCTGGTATTCTTCGCT
>WJOT01000062.1 GCA_009619095.1 Clostridia bacterium | reverse complement strand
AATAGTAAAAGTGAGCAGGAACCATCTATGGCATCGAACATTTTCTCTATGCCATCTATCAAATTGTTTCCCTGACTGATTAACTTGGCTACGAGCTCAGTTACATTAACCCTGTCTTTGCTCACTTCACTGAAAGTTATTCCTTTTTCTAAAAGCCCCCCTGCTAATTCTTCGATATTTTCCAAGATGCCGTTAGTTACTATACAAAACGGACCAAACTTGGAGTTTAGATAAATGGGCTGTTCATCGAAGGCGCTAATAACGCCGATGCCCTTGTTGCCCTTCATACGCTTGAAATCTTGATAGAATTTTGACTTAAACTGATCCTGGCTTATGTTGTGTATCTGGCGTGTGAAATCCTCTCCCAGGACTGCCATACCTCCATATTCTGTGCCCAAATGGGAATGGTAATCCGTCCCATAGAAGAGAATCTCTGTACAATCTCCCTCAGAAACCACTCCAAAAATCCCACTCATCTTTTACCCCCTGACATAAATTATTATTTTATCTCTTTATGGTATTCCTGTAACGATTTTACAGACACCTCTGGTCTCTTAATCAAATTCTCAATTCCATTAACAGATGCCTGTGCGCCAGCAATAGTAGTTATGAGAGGCACACTATAAAGAATTGCATGGGACCTTATCTTTGCCTCATCCTCTTTGGTCACTTTTCCAGCAGGAGTGTTTATTATCAGGTCTACCTTGCTATCTTTTATTAAATCAATAATATTAGGTCTTCCTTCGTGAAGTTTAGGCAGAGTCTCTACCTCTATGTCATTCTTCATAAGGGCATCTGCTGTGCCAGAAGTGGCCATAATCTTAAACCCAAGGTCAACAAGTTTTTTGGCAATGAACACAATATTCCTCTTATCCTGGTTCTTCACACTTATGAATACATTCCCCTTTTTGGGCAACTTTTGTCCAGCAGCTATCTGGCTCTTCGCATAAGCTACACCAAATGTGGAATCTATTCCCATAACCTCCCCTGTGGATTTCATCTCCGGGCCCAAGATTGCATCTGCGCCGGGAAACCTTATAAAAGGAAATACAGACTCTTTTACGGCAACATAATTGATTTCCTTTTCCTTGGTGAATCCTAACTCTTCCAATGTCTTTCCCAGCATTATCTTAGTTGCCAACTTTGCCAGAGGAGTCCCTACGACTTTACTCACAAGTGGAATTGTTCTACTTGCCCTGGGATTTACCTCCAGAACATAGACCACATTATTCTTGATTGCGTACTGGATATTCAAAAGTCCTTTCACGTTCAATTCTTTTGCCATAGCATAAGTATTTTTCTTTATAAGTTCTATTATATCTTCCCCTAAAGTATATGGCGGAAGAACCATTGCACTATCGCCGGAATGGATACCCGCTTCTTCAATGTGCTCCATAATCCCACCAATTACGCACCTCTTACCATCTGCTATTGCATCCACATCGACTTCTATAGCATCTTCTAAGAATTTGTCGATAAGAATTGGACGTTCAGGAGATGCCTCCACTGCTTTTTTCATAAAATTGCTTAAACCCTCCTCATCATAGACTATCTCCATTGCTCTACCACCAAGAACATAGGAGGGTCTTACTACTACTGGATATCCTATCCTGTGGGCAACCTTTTTTGCTCCTTCAAATGAGGTAGCTGTCCCGTTATCAGGCTGGATGAGTTTCAATTTTTTAAGCATCTGTTGGAACCTTTTTCTATCCTCTGCCCGGTCTATAGAATCAGGGCTGGTTCCTAAAATCTTCACTCCCGCCTTAGCCAAGGGGATAGATATGTTTAGAGGAGTCTGGCCTCCAAATTGAACTATCACTCCGACGGGTTTTTCAATATCCACAATATTTAATACGTCCTCGACTGTCAAAGGTTCAAAATACAATTTGTCTGAAGTATCATAATCTGTGGAGACAGTCTCTGGATTGCAATTTACCATAATGCTTTCCATGCCTTCTTCTTTTAGAGCATACGATGCGTGACAACAACAGTAGTCAAACTCTATACCCTGCCCGATTCTATTAGGCCCTCCTCCCAGGATAAGAACCTTCTTATTCGCAGACGGCTGGCTTTCATCCTTGGTCTCATATGTAGAATAATAATATGGTTTCTCCGCTTTAAATTCTCCTCCACAAGTATCTACTAATTTATACACCGCTTTTACATTGCACTTTTTTCTATAAGCTCTTATTTTTTTCTCTGTCGAATTTAGAAGATAGGCAATCTGTATATCTGAGAAACCATCCTTTTTCGCTTTCTTAAGCAACTCTGGTGAGATTTTGATCTTGCTTTTTGCATTTTTACCTTTATATCTCTTTATCTCTTTTCCCAGCTCTACGATCTGCTTCATATTATCTATGAACCACCTATCAATTTTTGATAGCTCGTAAATCTCATCGACAGTTAGCCCAAGCTCAAGACCGTATCTGATAAAGAATAGTCTCTCATCATGGGGAATTCTTATTTTTTCTTTTACTTCCTGAATCAAATCCTCTGAGGCTGATTCTAATGCTTCATCGGTTATTTTGTCTTTTCCATCCGAACCCAATCCGAATCTTCCTGTCTCAGTAGACCTTATTCCTTTCTGGAGTGCTTCCTTAAAGTTTCTGCCAATAGACATCGCCTCACCAACTGCTTTCATAGATGTATTTATGACCCTTTGAACTTGAGGAAATTTTTCAAAAGTAAATCTACAAATTTTAAATACACAATAATCAATCGTAGGCTCAAAGAATGAGGTTGTCTTTCCTGTAATCTGATTGAGAACCTCGGGAAGAGTCAAGCCCACAGCCAATTTTGTAGCCACCCTGGCAATGGGAAAACCAGTAGCTTTAGAAGCTAAAGCCGAACTCCGGGAAAGTCTGGGATTGACTTCGATAATCACAATGTGTCCATTATCCGGGTTCTGTCCAAATTGAATATTCGCCCCTCCCCCGGTTATGCCCACCTTTCTTATAATCTTTTTGGATAGATTCACAAACTGTGCGTATTCCTCTCTGGTCAGGCTCTGCGATGGCGCAACCACAATGCTATCCCCGGTATGTACACCCATGGGGTCGACATTCTCCATAGAAGTAATCATAATAACATTATCCACGCAGTCCCTCATCACTTCATACTCTATCTCTTTCCACCCCAGTACAGATTGTTCCACCAATACTTGTCCCACCGGACTTATCTCCAGTCCCTTTATTAGAAACTCTTCCAATTCCTCCTTATTATAAGCAGTAGAACTACCACTGCCCCCTAAACAATACGCTGGTCTCAAAATCAATGGGAATCCTATCTCCAGACCAATCCTCATGCCCTCTTCCAGATTTGTAGCAATTCCACTTTTGGGAACATCTACGCCTATCTCCTGCATTGCCTTCTTAAACAGCTCTCTATCCTCAGCTCTGGAAATAGCTTCAACATCAGCTCCTAAAGACTCTACGCCGTACTTTTCCAGTATGCCTTCTTTCATCAAGAAATAGGCCAGGTTCAAACCTGTCTGGCCACCCAGTGTAGGCAGGATGGCATCGGGTCTCTCCTTCCTTATTATCTCTGTAACCGCTTCTATGGTGAGTGGCTCAACATAGGTCACATCTGCCATACCAGGGTCGGTCATAATAGTAGCGGGATTGCTATTTACAAGGATGGTAAAGTAACCTTCTTCTCTTAAAGCCTTACAGGCTTGAGAACCAGAATAGTCAAATTCACAGGCCTGGCCAATAACAATCGGGCCAGAGCCTATCATCAATATTTTATTTATATCTTTTCGCTTGGGCATGTTAGGTCCCTCATTTTATCAACTCTAAAAATCTTCTGAATACTCCATTTACCTCATCAAATCCAGGACTTACTGGATAGTACTGGGTGGAAATAAACTTTAGTGGGCCACTTTCCATCTCCTCGATTGAGTCATCATTGACATTGCGCAGGGTAATGTTGATCTCCTCTCTATCCTTTATTGACTCCTCATCCACAACAAATGAATGGTTCTGAACCGTGATATCACCTTTATATGAAGAAGATGACTTCACCGGATAATTTACACCGCGATGACCTAGTTTGAGTTTCCTTAGTCTACCTCCTAAGGCAAGTGAGATAATCTCATGTCCTAAAGAAATACCTAAGAGAGGAATTTTGCCGATGAGCTTTTTAACTACCTCTACAATTCCAGAAATTGCTTCATCTTCTTCTGGTCCATTAGAAATAATCAAGCCATCAGGATTCAATCCCAGAATTTTGTCTGCATCAGTATTATAGGGCAATAACGTAAGCTTGCATCCCAGAGTCTTTAATTGTTCGAGAAAACTATTCAAGATCCCCAGGTCCAATATAGCTATCTTTGGTCCTGAAGTATTACTTTTAATTTCTGTAATCTCTCTTGAGATATTTGTTATAAAATTCCTTTTCATATATTTCTTATAATCTTTTAGCTTTTTAACTAACTCACCAATCTTTGTCTCCTTGCGAGCGAGCGGCACTAGAGTGGAAACTATTCCCAGCATCTGACCGTTATCTCGAATCTTGACAGCCAGTGTCCTTGTATCCACATCGCTTATGGCAACAAGATGTTCCTTCTTAAGGAAATTATTGAAACTGTCCTCTGCCTGCCAGTTGGAATACATTTTACTTTCTTCTTTTATGACCAAGGCCTCTATCCAACATTTTTTAGACTCAGAAAATTTCTTGGCTACACCGTAATTGCCTATCAAGGGATAAGTGAAAACCAGAATCTTGCCCGCATTTGCCGGGTCGGTCATAATCTCCTGGTATCCAACAACAGCAGTATTTAAAACTACCTCTCCTATCCTTTCTCCGGCTTTCCCTATGGAGATGCCCTCAAAATAGCTGCCATCCTCTAACGCCAATATTCCTCTCATAATCTTCTCCTATTGATACTCTGTTTTTGCCTTATTAGCTTTTATATGATTATTATACGTGCGTAGTACAGGAGGGTTTTAGTATACGCAGACTAAAGTCTGCTACTCCTAAATGCTCCGATGAATCGGAGCGACTACCATTTTTCAACAGGTGCTAACAGAATAGAGAATCAACATGCCAAGGGCTATAGGAATAAGGGCAATGAGGCGTAGAACAAGAAGTGGTCTTCCATAGTACCACTTAAGCATAGTTTTTATTCTATCTAGTTTAAGGATAAAGATAGTAACACCTGCTATTATAAACAGTACACCCAGCGTAACCATAACCCCAGCAACCCTACACTGTGAGGCAGCCAATAAGAAGATAACGCCAAACAAAATCCTTAAGATACCTGCTATGTAAACTCTCTTTCCTTTTTCGCAAAGAAGCATAAACTTCCTCATAGTATTTGGGCTTACCAGAAAAATAATCCCGAAACCTACCATAACTATACCGATAAGCTTAATCAATATGAGCATAATTTTTCCTCCTTTCTTCCAAGAGTTAAGACGAAAAATGACCCAATCGAGTAGAAGTTGCCAAGTATTATAACATCTTTACTTCGCATTGACAATCTTTTTCTGAAAAGCTGTTTACTATTTCACCTCCTTTTGCACCAGAGCTGCTTTTTACCTCTTTATCATTTATGTTGGGCTAAGTATCTGAAAGCACTCAGTGCCGCCTTAGCCCCTTCTCCTGCTGCTACTATAATTTGTTTTTCAGGCACTTCAGTAACATCACCGGCGGCAAAGATACCCGGGATATTGGTCTCGCTGCGACAGTTTACCCTAATCTCACCCAGTTCATTCTTTTCTAATTCTTTAGCAAATTCAGAATTAGGAATAAGACCGATTTCCACAAAAACTCCCTCCACAGGCAGTGTTTCTTCCTTATCTTCTCTTTTTATTTTAATTCCACTGACCATCCTATCTCCCAAAATAGCTGTGACCCGGGTGCTATTTAAGATAGACACTTTTTTACTCTCACTGACTTTCTCCCTCATTATCGCATCTCCAGTAAGGGCTGAGGTAATATTGATAAGATAGATGTGTTTGGCTATCTGAATCAACTGTAGGGCTGCATCTAAAGCAGAGTTCCCTCCCCCGATGACTGCTACATCCTTTCCCGCAAATAGAGGTCCATCGCAAGTAGCGCAGTAAGTAAGTCCTCTATTTTTGAATTCCACCTCTCCGGGCACGCCAAGTTCCCTCGACCTCTTGCCAGAGGTAATTACCGCTGTTTTTGCTTCGTAGGTGGCTTTGTCAGTCTTAACCCCAAATCCATTTTCTTTTCTTTTTAGTTCTATTACTTCTTCATTTTCTTTTAATTCAATACTATATTTTCGCATATGTTCCTCAAACTTGCCCGCCAGCTCAGGACCGGTAATGAATTGATAACCTGTGTAATTCTCTATGTCTCCACTCCACGCCGCCTGCCCACCGATATCTTTGGTAATAACTAAAAAGTTCATTTTCTTGCGGGCAGCGTAGACGCTGGCTGTTATACCTGCTGGCCCTGCCCCAATAATGATTAAATCGAACATCATAACCCCAATGCTTTTCTTATCTTTTCCTTATCAAATCCCACTATAATTTCACCATCGATGTCCAAAACAGGTACGGCCATCTGGCCTGATTTCTGAACCATCTCTTCGGCTTTTGCCTGGTCAGTAGAAACATCGATATCCTCAAAATCAATATTGTTCTCCTTTAAGAACTTCTTGGACATCATGCAAAATGGACAGGTAGGAGTGCTGTAGATTTTAACTTTTTTATCCACAATACTGACCTCCTTTAAATTACAGGCTCTCCTTTAGCTCGGACATCTGTCTTAGATGGTCTTGCTCCTGTGTGATTAGCCGATCGACTATTTTATGGTCGTATTCTGGCACTACCTTCTTCATCCCTACATAGAAAATAATCGAATCTTTCTCAAATCCTATACCCAGGCTGATAGCTTCTTTATCGCCCTTTACATTTTTGGCTATCTCTCTACCTTTGTCTTTCTGGGTGAATACGTAGTCCCTGGCTAAAGCATTCATATATGCAAAATATTCTCCCGGATATGACTCTGGCGGTTCATATTTGTGCACCGAATCTAATATATTTTGAAAAACAGCTATGTGTTTTTCTTCTTCGCCTGCCAGATATTTGAACGTCTCTTTAGCCTTTTGATTCTTTAATTGCTCCACCAACGCATTGTAGAAATCTCTACCATTCTTCTCAATCTGAATTCCCAATTCTACTATCTCACTTCCTACAAATATATTCACCACGTTACTCCCCCCTTTCTTAAAATTAGTTTAACCAAGAGCAATTCTTTCTCCCAATTCAAATGCCTTTTTTAAAACTTCTGGATATTTCAATATGCTTCCTTTTTCATCAACACCTGAACAAAAAAGCTCTTCTTTATAACCCACACCAATCGTGGCAAATAGATTTTTGACGATTGATTTCGCATTGTGAAAAAAATCTTCTCTTGTGGTCCCCTCTACAGAAATAAAACCACCTATTTTCTTTTTCTTAAAGGTGTCAATTTTTAATACATACTTTGCCCTCCAAGCGCACTGGAAACGGTCTATCATCATCTTCGTCTGGGCGCTAAGGCTTCCAAAGAATATAGGTGAGGCCAAAATTATACCATCTGCGTCTTTTATCTTTTTGTAGAGTGGTTGCATATCATCTTCTATTATGCAGGAGCCGTCATCTCTTAAGTTCTCACATTCCTGGCAAGGAGAAAATTTGAGGTTATTTAAGATAACTTTTTCTGTTTCAGCTCCTCTACTTCTGGCTCCCTCCAATACCTTATCCAGGAGGATATCTGTGTTCCCGCCTATTCTCGGACTGCCATTTATCCCTAATACTTTCACTTCTTAACCTTCTATTTTTTCCATGGGTTGCCCGCAACAAACAAGTTCACCGCCACCTACTTTTGTTACAGTAACTTCATTACCACATACATTGCATTTGTACTTTTCCCCTACGTTTTCTACTGGCATACAACACCTCCTTTTCATATCTCTTTTGGGGAGGACCTCACTTTATCCCTTTCCCCACAGGGACTGAAGATACCAGCTTAATGGATTATATCTTTTAAATCAATTATATCGTCTATAATAAAATCTGGCTTTGCTTTGATTATATCTTCTTTTTTGCCTATTCCATAAGTAACGCCACATGTAATGATACCAGCCTTCTTGCCGGCTACTATATCTATATCCATATCCCCAACTATTATAGCCTCTTCTTTATTTGTATTAAGCCTATTCATCGACCTGTCTAAAGGACAGGAAGAAGGTTTCATACAACCTATGTCATCTCCCCCTACAACATGTTCAAAATAATCATATATGCCTAACTTATTTAGTGCAATTAGAGCGAATCCATAATTTCTATTAGTTACAATCACCTTTCTTTTATTCTTGAAATATTCTAAAATTTCCTTCACATTTGGATAGAGAACAGAATTATCTGTGGAATGTTTTCTATAGTATTTTTCAAACACGGATAGGGCCCTCGTAAGAAGAACTTCTTGTTTGTTACCCAACGATTTTCCTATCAAATCCTCTATACCTGTACCTATATAAGAACTTATCTCTGATATACTTTTTTCTTTGAGGCCAATTTTTTTCAACGTAAAATTAACAGCATTGGCTATGTCATCTCTGGAGTCGACCAGTGTGCCATCTAAATCAAAAATAATAAGGTCTATGTATTTCATGTCCTTTTATAAGAAATCAATCTGGCGTTAATAGCAACAATAATTGTGCTTAAAGACATTATCAAGGCGCCAACTGCGGGTGCTAAAATTATTCCATATTTATAGAGTACTCCAGCAGCCAAAGGAATGGCAAAAATATTGTATCCCGTAGCCCAAACTAAATTCTGCACCATCTTTCGCTGTGTGGCACGGGAAAGAGCAATAACATCAACCACATTTCTTGGGTCATTTTTAACCAAAATCACATCTGCTGTCTCCACAGCGACATCCGTGCCTGCTCCTATTGCTATACCAACATCAGCCTGAGCTAAAGCAGGGGCATCATTGACCCCATCACCAACCATAGCTACTTTTTTACCCTGTCTTTGTAGTTGTTTTATCTTTTCCGATTTTTTATCAGGCAAAACTTCAGCAAAATAAGTATCCAGTCCAAGTTCGCCTGCTACATACTTGGCTGTTGCGTTATTATCGCCGGTAATCATCGCCAGCTCCAAGCCAAGGTCTTTCAGCTTCCCAACAGCCTCTTTAGATTCATCTCTGATAATATCAGAAAGACCAACGATGCCTTGAATTTTCTTGCCAGAAATAACAAAGACTATTGTTTTACCCTGCAAGGCAATCTCTTCCATTTTCTTTTCTGCTTCTACTGATTTAACATTGGCTATATCAAAGATGCCTTTGTTGCCAACAAAAATCTCCTCTCCCTCAACTTGCGCTTTTGCTCCTTTTCCAGCAATGGCTTCAAATTTTTCCACCTTGCTCAGCTTTAGATTTTTCTCCTTGGCTTTTTTAACTATCCCTTTTGCTATGGTATGTTCGGAATTTGCCTCGATCGATGCTACTTTGCGCAATAAATCATTCTCACTCCAATTCCCTAAACTAATTATATCTGATACGCCGAATTCCCCTTTTGTCAGTGTCCCCGTCTTATCAAATACAATCATCTGCAAATTGCGAGCATTTTCAAAAGCAGTTCGATTTCTTATTAAAAGTCCATTTTGAGCAGACAGCGCTGTAATAACTGCTATAACCAGGGGTATAGCTAAACCTAAAGCGTGAGGGCAGGTAATAACCATAACAGTTACCATACGCTCCAGAGCAAACACAAACTCTTTACCTAAAGTAAGCCAGCCTATAAGTGTAACCACGCCAGCTGTTACAGCAATAAGAGTTAGCCAGAAAGCTGCTCTATTAGCGAAATCCTGGGCCTTGGATTTGCTTTCACTTGCCGCTCTAACAAGTTCAACAACCTGGGATAGATATGAATCTTTTCCAGTCTTTTTAACCTCTATAGTTAGAGAACCACTTCCATTTACAGAGCCACCTATAACTTCGTCATTAGCTCCTTTACTCACTGGCTTTGACTCACCCGTAATCATAGCCTCGTTTATTTCTGATTCACCATCAATTACTCGGCCATCAGCAGGAATCTTCTCCCCAGGTTTTATAAGAACTCTATCACCTTGCTTCAATTCCTCAAGTTTAATATCTTTTATGGAACCATCGCCTAAAACTAAATGAGCCTCGGATGGCATAAGTCTGGCTAACTCTTCCAGGGCATGAGAAGCGCCCATTACTGAGCGCATTTCAATCCAGTGGCCTAAAAGCATGATGTCTATAAGAGTAACTAACTCCCAGAAGAAAAACTTTCCCCTGATGCCAAAAACAACGCCTGAGCTGTAAACATACGCAACTGTAATAGCTAAGGCGATAAGGGTCATCATCCCTGGCTGTTTTTTCTTTAACTCATTAAATATACCTTTAAGAAACGGCCAACCACCATAAAAATAAATGAATGTAGAAATTCCGAATAGAATGAATTTGTCACCAGGAAATTTTAATGAGAATCTCAATAAAGACTGAATTAGAGGAGATAGAATTAAGACAGGAATAGTAAGAATTAAAGAAATCCAGAACCTTCTTTTGAAATCCTCAACCATATGAGCGTGATGAGCAGCGTGTCCTTTTTCTGCATGTTTATGTGCAGCATGCATTTTATGATCCATTTTCATTTCATCTTTGCCTAAAAATTTATTTTTACAGTTCTGACTACAAAAATAGAAAGTTTTCCCGTCTTTTTCCAGTTTAATTGCATCTTGAGGATTGACTTCCATTCCACAAACAGGATCTTTAGGCATCTTGCTTTCCTTTAATATCCTATAAAATTTTCTATTTTGATCTTATCTTGCTGAACGCCTAATTTATTTCTTAAAATATTTATTAGACTTTCTACCATCCTGGGAGGTCCACAGATATAAAAAACTCTCTCGTTAAAATCTGATATTTCTTCCTTTATCATTTTATCATCTATATAACCTATTCTGCCTTGCCAAGTTTTTCTATCTATATCCGGTGAAGTCAAGGTATAAACTATGCGTAAATTCTTATTAACTGCCTGCATATCGTCTAAATCTTTTCTAAATATAATATCTTCTTCTCTGTTATTGCCATACAGTAATACCATGTCTGTGGGCAACATCGAGTCTGTGGCGAACTTACATATCGACCTTATAGGTGTTATGCCAATGCCCCCTGAAAGGAAAGCAATTTTTTCATACTCGCCTTCAAATGTGAAGGAACCATAAGGCATCTTTAATCTCGCCCAATCGCCAATCTTTAATCTATTTAATGCCTTTGAAAATTCACTATCGGTTATTCTCTTAGTAAACTCTATATACCCTTTCTCCGTAGGAGAATTGGAAAAAGAAAAATGTTTTGTCCTTTCTGTCCCATCAATCTTTAATGTAACAAAAAAGAATTGCCCTGGTTTAAAATCCACATCTTCTTTTACTTTAAACCGGAAGCTGTTTACGTTATGAGTTCTTTGTATTATATCTGATACCTCTGTTTCAAATTTAATCATCATTCCGAATTCCGGGGACACAATACTTAATTATCTTATCCCGTCACCTTTCGCTTTTTCAATATTCCTTTTCTTCTAAATGTGGTATTGCTTTCTGAGGACAGGCAGAGACGCATCTTCCTTCGCTATCACAGGCTTGGGGATTAATTACTTTGGATTTTTTGTTCTCAAGTTTCAATACTCCCAAATGACAAGCTAAAATGCAGTGACCACACCCAATACAAAACTCTTCAAGTATTTTCGGTAATTTCTTTTTAGCCATTTTCCCCTCCCTTTAGAAAATGGAATAATTCCGGGGACACAATACTTAATTATCTTATCCCATCACCTTTTGCTTTTTCAATATTTTCCCTATTATCTCCAAAATTCGACCACAGTTTTTTCAACATCTAATATCCCAGTCGTGCTCGCCTATTGTTATACTGTTACGGGAGTTTGGGCAGAACTTTCAAAAGTTCAGGACCGGGCTTCAATAATTAAGTATTGTGTCCCCAGAACTCCCAATAATTAAGTATTGTGTCCCCAGAACTCCCAGAACTCTTTAGTAATTTTCGCAAAGAAGCTCATAGAATTCTCGCGGATGAGCGCAAGCTGGACATTCTTCAGGTGCCTCTTTTCCCTCATGGACATACCCACAATTACGACATTTCCATTTAACCACGGTATCTTTTTTGAACACCCTGCCCTCTTTTACATTCTTAAGCAATTTTCTGTATCGTATTTCATGCTGTTCTTCTACTTCTGCTATTTCCTTAAATTGAACGGCTATTTCTTCAAAACCTTCCTGGCGCGCTACTTCTTCTGCCTGTTTATAAAGTTTTGTCCATTCAAGGTTCTCTCCGGCTGCTGCTGCTCCCAGATTTGCCGCTGTGTCTCCTATCACCCCAGCTGGATAGGAAGCTGTAATTTCTACATCTTCTCCTTCTAAAAGTTCAAAAAACCTCTTGGCGTGTTCTTTCTCATTATCAGCAGTCTCTAAAAATATTGCCGCTATCTGCTCATAGCCCGCCTTTCTTGCCACGCTTGCAAAATAAGTATAGCGATTTCTTGCCTGCGATTCTCCGGCAAAAGATGCCAGCAAATTCTTCTCTGTTTTGGTTCCCTTTATAGCCTTTCCCATAATTTCACCTCCTTCCATGAAACTCAGATTTACGAAGTAGTGCTTTTTTTGATTCCATAATTCACCCCAAATTCGTTAAAGAACTAACCCGAGTGATTATCCCCATTTACCCTTGTTTATATGGACTTCTATCTCAGCCTTTATGAATTGACTCAATAGTCTTGCCTCATCCCTTGCTCTGGTAAATATAGCTACGCACCCCGGGTCTAGATTATCCTTGATGCCTGTCTCGGCAATAGAATGTACCTGGTCTAATACAGCTGCCAAGCCCATATGGAGTTGATTTGTGCATCTTGCCCTATCAACAAGTTTTGCCTTATCATCTGTTAATCTTACAAACTTATCCTTTGTTGCGCCACAGCGAGGACATTTATCCGGCGCATTTTCGCCGTCAAAGACATAATTACATACACTACACTTAAACTTCGCCATTTTTCACCTCCTCCTCTATTAAATCTTCAGAACATCTCCTCGTCCTTTATCTCTTCGGTCAAGAAATGGCAGAAAAGTCTACAAGCCTGTTTCTCTTATTACCTTTTTTATTGCATCTGCGGAATTCTTAAATGCCTGCTTTTCTTGTGGGTTAAGCTCAATCTGCAAAACTTCTCTTACACCCTCTTTATTGATTACAGCTGGGAGGCTTAAATATACATCATTTATCCCTAAGTAATCCTCAACTAAAGAGGAAACGGGTAAAATAGCATTCTCATCATTTATAATTGCCTGGGTTATCCTTACCAGAGCCAGCCCTATTCCATAAGAGGTCTCTTGCTTTCTTTCGATTATTTCATATGCCGAATCCTTCACTTCAGTAAAAACTTTGTTAAGTTCTTTATCATGCTGGCAGGTGGCAGATTTTTTGCAGATATAGCAGTAATCCTTAAACAAAACTCCGCCAATCATTGCCCTGCTCCAGACAGGAAACTCGCTATCTCCATGTTCACCTAGAATATAGGCATGGATATTCCGAGGGTCAACATTACAGTGTTTACTTAAAAGAAATCTAAATCTCGCTGTATCTAAAACTGTTCCAGAACCAATCACCTTTTCTATAGGTTTTGAGGAAAATTTATAGGCAGCATAAGAAAGGACGTCCACGGGATTACTAACAATTAAGAGGATGGCAGAGGAGGCATATTTTACAATTTCAGGAATTATTTTTCTGTAAAGTTCCACATTATCTTTTGCCAGGTCAAGGCGGGTCTGATCCGGCTTCTGTTTTCTGCCAGCAGTAATTACCACTAAATCTGAATTTTTTATATGGGAATAATCTCCGGCAATTATCTCTACGGGTGAGATATAAGGAGCACCGTGGGAAAGGTCCATAACCTCACCCTCAAGCCTTTTCTTATCTAAATCCACAAGGACAATTTGGCGCACCCCACCTTTTAACATTAAAGCGTAGGCATAGCGCATACCCACATTCCCACAGCCAATGATAGAAACCTTCGGTCTCAAATCAGCCATCTTTCACTTCTTGTTCATCCCCTGAAAAAATCTGTATATACTGCCAAACCCAGGGCTAATCCAGAAAAAAAGAATATAAAAAAGTAATTGATTTTATCTTTCTTTGAGCTTAATTTGCACAGAATAGTGCCTAAGACATTGTAGTCGTGCTCGGAGAGTTTATCTTTGGAGAGGAGTTTATCTACAAGTTTTGTCCTACCTAATTCTCTATGCAAGATACTGTCGTATCTGAACTTGTACATAAAATATACAAAGAATCCTCCTACTCCTACATACCAGAAAATTTTTGCCAGTAAGAGATTAAAATTTAAAGCCACATTCACCGCCCTTACGGCAATTACGGCAATAAGGGCAACAAAAAAGAATACCCAGGATGTTATCGGCTCCTTACAGGCTTTAAGCCTGAAACAATCGTAGCAGATGAATTTTTCATTATTATTTGGCTTCATTTACTCTCCTCCGATTTTTTGATTTTTCGTAGTATCTCTCTACAAAATGCCGGTAAATCGAAAGGTTTGCGAGAAGTAATCAGATTGCCATCCACAACAACTTCCTTGTCAATAAACTTTCCACCAGCATTTACCAGGTCATCTTTTATAGCGTAAAAACCGGTTACCTTCTTACCCTTCACTATCCCCGCTGATACCAGAACCCAGCCTCCATGACAGATAGCAGCAACAAGTTTATTTTTCTTATACATTTCCCTTACAAAGTTATTTACTTCTTTGTATCTTCTCAAAATATCAGGAGCATATCCTCCGGGGATAACTACTCCGGAAAAATCAGCCACCCTTGCCTTTTCTATAGGGAGTTGTTCTACTGCGGGGTAGCCTTCCTTACTCTTATACTCCCTCTTTCTCCCTGTTCCTACGAGGAGAGTTTCTATGCCATCTTCCCGTAGACGCAAATAAGGATACCAGACTTCTAAAACCTGATAATTATCTTCAACAAGAACCGCTACTTTAGCCATCCTCGCCTCCTGCTTCGTCGATAACTTTTATATACTCCTTCAAGAATCCGAATAATCGAATAACAAACTACTCATACCTGCTCAATGAAAATATCCGGCAGCGATCCTTCCCAAAAGGAATCCTGCACCACAGGATACAGCACCTATCAACAATGTCTCCAATCCACTTACAAGCCAGTTACTCTTTGTAACTTTAGTCTTAATTGCACCCAAAATAAAAAGAAACCCCAAAACTAAAAATGCAGAAATAACCAACGCCTTACTTACATTGGCAAAGAGAAAAAATGGAAAAATCGCAGGAAATGCACCCAAAAGAAACGACCCCGCAGATATGAATCCTATTTCAAAAGGTTTATCAATCAATCCAGGACTTATGCCAATTTCTTCCTGAACCATAAATTCAAGCCATCTTTGTTTATCAGCAGTAATACGTTTTACGGCAATTTCCTGTTCTTCTTTAGTAAAGCCCATATCATTGAAAATATCTCTTATCTCTTGGGTTTCTTTTTTAGGATCCTCTTCTATTTCTCTTTTTTCTCGCTCAATCTGATTCTCAAAGAAGTGTTTCTGAGCTTTGGTAGATATATAAGAACCAAAGAATATTGCCAGCGTGCCAGCTACTATCTCCATTAGACCCGCTAAGATTATCCTATTCCTTATTACTAAAGAAACCGAAATTCCGGCAATAAAGGAAACCGTGGCAACAAGCCCTGTATCAACGGCATAAACTATATCCCTTATAATCCTTCCTTTTGTTGTATGCTAATCCTCTCCATGCCAGGCCTTAAGTCTTTCTTCTAAAGGACTTCTAATTAACTGTGCCATTAATTTTTCTCTTTGACCTTCTATTACCTTTTCACCAAAAATGAGATACTAGTTCTCGTTAGCCCTCTCCAGCACCAGACTGTTGGGCTGAGAATGCTACAATTGCTTACGATTATCTCCCTGCGCCATAAAAAACAGATATTCGAAAAAAAACCCCTAACCATCGTTAGGGGCATCTTTGCCTTTCGACCTCTTCGTCAATTAAAATAAGCCCAACGGAAATTTATCTGTCAAGCCTATTATTAAATTTTCATTACTTGGCTAATCCAATTTATAATATCCCCTAACACTTGTCAATACTTTTTTTCTCTTCTTTTCCAGTCTCATTTTTATACAGCAACGACTTCTTTTACCTCGGGCACTTCTTGTTTTATCACCTTCTCTATGCCCGCTTTCAGGGTCATCTGGCTCAGCGGACATCCACGACAGGCACCAGTCAATCTTACCTTGACTACCCCATCAGAAGTGACCTCTATTAGCTCTACATCTCCACCATCTGCCTGAAGCGATGGTCTTACCTTATTTAAAGCAGCCTCTACTTTTTCTTTCATTGCATCCTCCTTGTTTTTCTCTTCATTAATTGTTATTAAGTACCATCCATTTTATACAACTTATCCATAACTGTCAAGAGCTTTTATGGCACAATATATCTTCTTTTAGCGTGTTTTATCATTTTTATCATCGCCGGAATATTCCTTTAATCCCTTTGTAATTCTTGGTTTTCTGGCTATTGACCTATTTTTTATGTATTTATTGTAGACTTCCTCTCCCACACACTCTTTTGCGTATCTACACCAATCGAGGCAACTGGTGCCTTGTTGACGCATTACAGTCTTCTTGCAATTGGGGCAAGTTGCCTGAACCTCATTTGTCCATATCTCTACTTCCTCAAAGCAGAAAGGGCAGTTTATAATCTCTGGCTGGGGCTGTGTAAACCTTTGAGCCCCCGGACACTTAAAAATCATTATTTTAGCTTCCCTCCTTTTATGCTGATAGTAACCTCTTTGAATGGTATATCTTTACCCGAGGCAGAAATAGCCGATTTAACAATACTTACCAGCCCAAAACAACAAGGCACCTCCATATACGCGCAGGTTATAGACTTTATGTTGTTATTTTTTAAAATCTGAGTAATCCTCTCTTTGTAAAACTCAACGTCATCAAACTTAGGACAGCCTACAAGTAAAATCTTCCCTTTTAATAAATCATCGTGGAAATCCGCATAGGCAAAGGGAACACAATCTGCAGCTATCAATAAGTCGGCATCCTTTAGATAAGGTACAATCGGCGGAACAAGCATAATCTGCACAGGCCATTGTCTGAGTCGAGATATACCTTTAGAGACAGCTTTCTTTCCTTCAGCCACTTCTTTCCTCTCTCTAAAATCCATTATCTTTGAGCCAGGGCATTCAGGAAAAGGAGACATATGCTTATGCTTATCAGGTAAATGTTCTTGTTCAAGATGAATTTCTATATTTCTCTCTTTTAAGAAATCTATTGCCTGTTTAAGATATTCGCTCTGGTTATGCTGTTTAAGATGTTCTAAGTGCGCTTTAATTACATTCTTTCCCTGTTTCACGATATTTTCCATAACCTTTCTTTCATCATACTCCTGGGCTTCTCTTTCTTCTATAGTAATTGCCCCTTCAGGGCAGTAGCCAATGCAGGCACCTAAACCATCGCAGAATAAATCACTTATGAGCCTTGCCTTCCCATCTATTATCTGTAAAGCCCCCTCAGGGCAGTTGGGAATGCACAGGCCACAGCCATTACACTTTTCTTCATCTATCTTTATTATCTTTCTCTTTGCCATCAGCTTATCCTCCTTTTGCTCCATAAGTCCGGGTCTCGCCTAATAAAGACACTAACGTAATATCTTTTAATTCAGATATAACATGCTTTTGGATAGCATCTATTCTTTTCTTAAGCTTACAAGTCTTTATATCCGGGCAAATCCGCTTTTTAAAAATGCATTTATTCAGTTTTAATGAACCCTGGAATATTTCGATTAAATCAGCGAGAAATATTTTATTCGGTGCAAATGCCAACATAAAACCGCCACCTTTACCTTTATACGACTTAAGCATTCCTTTTTTATTTAATATCTGCAGTATCTTCCTTAAAAATGGCTTGGGGATTCTCAAGTTTCTATTCAACTCAGAAACTGGGACTATTTCTCTCTCACACTTGGCGATAAAACAAAGAGCCCTGACTGCATAATCGGTATCTCTGGTAATTAACTTCATCTCCCGAGACCTCCTCTTATCCCACTAAGTCCATTAGGTCCAAATTGATTTCTATTATAATGATACTAAATTAGTATCATTTTGTCAAGAAAAAAATTTAGGGAATTCAAATTTTAAAGATAAAACTTACCAAAAACCTATATCAGTAACCGTAGTCAGCTTTTATGCTGGAAACCTTTGTCTTGGCATCTAAATCGATGAGAGACTTTGCTTCATCAGACATCTGTGAAAACTTATGCCACCACGCCTCACTCATCACCTGCGCTAATTTCTTAATCTGTCTGATACGAGGAAGAGCAATCCGTTTAAAGCTCGCCTGTAAACTGTCCCAATCTTTTGTCTCGGGGTCGGTAAACGATTCTTTAAAATAGGCCCGTCCACACATCGGTCCGGCAAAGAGATCTGCTACTATCCCGTACTGGGAAGAATATTGCTCGAAATCGACAGCAGCACTCAAAAGTAACATCGGTCTGGGAACAATTTTAGCCATCGCTTCCGCTGCATCTCTTATAACTTTTGCGTCGCATATTTTGGTAATCTTATCACCCTCTTCCACCCAGAGAACAGGCACTTGAGTCTTATAAAAATGTCCCAGAGGGCCGAAATCTTCCGCCATCTTCACCACGTCATCAGGTAGCCTTCTGGCCATATCAGCCTTCGATTCGCCTGGCAATTGAAATATCAGTGTCTCATTGAACAGCGGCTTGCCCAGCTTCTTACATCTTTCAAAGACTCCCTGTAGCCACTCTAAGTTCTTTTTCCAGCTCTCTTTATGGTCTGGATTAAGCTTCACCAGTGTTTTAAAACCATCTACCTCATCCTTACATTCTTCTGGCTCGATAGCTAACTGGGCAAGCTGACCCCGGCCGTCATCAACGGGGATGGTATTAGTATCCTCAAGTCTCCCGATAAGGAGAACATTTTTCCCCAGTAACTCCCTGAAGCCAGGACTCCTGAAGGCTAACTGATTGAATAGAGCAGCCGTAGGAATCCCGCCTAAAGACTTAGCAAATCTCCGGCATACTTCTTTCACGTCCTCATCAGTACCTTTTCTGCTTTCACCAATGTGCTTCAGATAAGATGAAGTTAACTTGAGATAAGAGTTATGTTGATCGGAAGCAAAAACATCCAAAGTGCCAGAAGGTGCATATTTAGCTAATACCTTAAAGACAGACTCTTCCACCTCAATCCCATCAGGAAATTTCGCCCACGTACCCATTTTTTTCCTCCTTGTTTACATAAAATTATTTTCGCCACCTAAAGGACCACCTGCTCAGGGAAATTTATTCTACTAAATACTTTCCACGGTTGCAAGTAAAATAATTTATGTTTTCTCTTTGGCTTGCCTTCAGGAATGACTGATACAGAAGTGCTACTTACCGTGGATAGACCAGAGGAAGGATGGAAAGGAAATTCAGTCAACTAAAGGAGTTTCCCGAAAAAGAGAGGGCAAGGGGTTTATATTATACCCACACGTTTTCTTTCCGCTAATAAAATAATATGTCTTAATTCTTCGATATTTCGCGCCTTTAACCAGTTCTTATCAAAATCTTTATCCTGGGCAATCTGGGCAATAGCTGCTAAGGCGCGCAGGTGAAAATTGCGTTCATCAGAAGAGCCCACCAGAACAAACAGAGTGTGCACCGGTTGGAGTGTATCGGGAAAAACAATTCCTTTCCTGCAGCGCACTATTAGGATGTCAAACTTGCCCGCTCCTTTGACAATGATGTGGGGTATTGCCAGCCCGGGAGCAACCACTGTGCTCGATTGTTTTTCTCTTTTCATAAAAAGATTAAACAAGGTCTGTTCCTCTATCTGTAATCGTCGGGATAGAACATTTGCTACTATTTTAAACATGTCCTCAATCATAAATTTTGTAGTGGTAGCTGGGTCGTAGTCCAAAATTTCACATTTCTTTATAAGGTCATCAAATCTATCTTCAACAATCTTATCCCGCTCAACGATAATCTCTCTTAACTCCTCCGGTAAAGTAGCGTCAACTAACTCTCTGGCAGTAACTCGTTCAATAACATGCACCAGAGCCGCCTGGCGACTTACTCTGTTTCTAGCGTAAACTAAATACCAGACCAGTCCACAAACGATAAAAATCCCGGTTATGGAAAGAGGAACCTTTCCCATTTCGAAAATAAGAAATCCATATCCCACGATTCCTAATATATGAATCCAGGGGTAGAGGGGAGAGCGAAATTTCGGTCGATAACTCTGTATCTTGCTTTCTCGCATAATAATAAGGGATAAATTTACAAATAGAAACAATAGAATCATTAGAGTAGACGCTGTCTTGACCAAATCCTCCAGACTTAAGAATAAAATAACTATAATAATAAAAGCAGTGGTAAAGATTATAGAAAAATGGGGAGTTTTAGACCTGGCATTTATTCTCTGAAAAAAATTGGGTAAGAGGTAATCCCGGCTCATAGCCATCGAATCCCGGGAAGCGGTTAAGATACCGGCATTGGCCGTGGAGATGAAAGCCAAAAAGGCAGCAAAACCGAGTATCAGACCTCCTAAATTTCCCATGAAAGTGCTGGCGCCAAGGGAAATGGGAGTAAGAGAATGGGCAAGCTCTATAGAATCGAGCAATCCTACTGTTACGGATACAACTAGAGCATAAAGAATCATCACAATGGTAAAAGCAAGAAACATTCCCAAAGGGATATTGCGTCCCGGATTTTTTACCTCTTCGGCAACACAGCATATCTTCGTTAAACCTCCAAAGGAAACAAAAACAAGACCCGCAGTAGCAAAAACCGAAGCCCAGCCAAAAGGCATAAAAGGAACATATCTCTGTGGTTGAATAAGTAGAAAGCCACGAAAGACATATAAGAGGAGTATACCGATAAGAGAAATAACCAATGCTATCTGGAATCTTCCCGTCTGTTTAACACCGATGATATTAATTATCATAAAGAAGAGACAGCATCCTACAGCAATAAGTTTTATTTGTGTCCCTGTAATACCGGGGTTAATCAGCATAGCAAATATGCCTATTCCCACAAGGGCAAAGGCGCTCTTAAAACTTAAGGAAAACCAACTGGCAAGTCCCCCGATGGTACCTATGAGAGCTCCCATACTTCTCTCAATAAAAAAATAGACTCCTCCTGCTTTAGGCATAGCAGTAGCCAGTTCCGCCTTGGCAAGCATTGCTGGCAAGATGAGAATGCCAGCCAGAATATAAGAGAAGACCACACTAGGTCCAGTCTTTGCATATGCCAGAGCAGGCAGAATAAATAATCCCGAACTAATCATTGCTCCCGAAGCAATAGCT
>WJOT01000031.1 GCA_009619095.1 Clostridia bacterium | reverse complement strand
AATGAAACTTTTGATAACCGGGCAATTTCTCTAAGGTGTATTTCTTTGAAAGGGTCTTTCAAGAAAACTTCTAATATTTTTCTTCTTTTAACCGGTATCAACATGTTTTACTCTCCTGTCCTATTATATGGAACAACTGTCCTATATTGTAGAACATCAAGTGATGCTTTGTCAATATATTTTTCGCCCATGCTATGTAACAACCAAAATTAAAACTAAAGAATGATAATTCATCTTACAACTTATATGTTGTAAAATAAAGATTGACAAATAATAGTTTTTCCAATATAATGGACAACGGTTCAAAATATTGGACAATAGGACGATATGATGGATAGAAATCGAAATATTTTGGTGGCTACCAATTCTCAGAAGGTCTTAAATTTCTTCTTAAACCATCCTGGGAAGGAATTTGTGGAGAAAGAGATTCAAAGAGCGGTTAAGATTAGTAAATCAGGAACTAATTATGCGTTAAGAGGACTTGTACAAGCGGACTTTTTGTTCAGGAATAAGAAAGGCAAACAAAACTTTTACTCTTTAAGTTATAAAAATCCTATTATAAAACAGCTTAAAGTAACTAAGATAATAATTCAAATTCAGCCACTTTTGGAATCCTTTAAAAAACTCTCGTCTAAAGTGATTCTTTTTGGAAGCTCATCCCGTGGTGAGGACATAGTAGATAGTGATGTGGATTTGTTTATTGTTACACATAATAAAGTGGAAATTGAAGAAAAATTTGAAAAGTTTAGGTTTAAACGGAAAGTCCAGCCCATATTTCGTACACAGTTAAAATATACAGAGATGAAGCAAACCGAGCCGGTTTTTTATGAACAGGTTAGCCAGGGAATTGTGTTGTGGGAGGCAAGTGATGAATCCTGAATTTGAGTCTTGCCTGAAGAAAAATAAAATAAGAAAATTTTTCCAGGGGAAGTCGCTTGTTGAAAAGGAGTTAAATACTGCTTTGAAAGACTTTAATGAAGCAAAAGAATCTCTGGAGAGAGAAAAATTTAAAAATGATATGTGCTATAATGTATATTTATATTGTTATATCTTATGTGCTATATTATACCTAGCGGGTATAATCTGTTACATATAGCATAAGGAAAGAATCATATGGAAGAAACGAAGACTTTAGGTAAATTAAGTTCAAAATTGTTGCAGGTGATGAAAAAAAATAACCGGCTTATCTTTTCGGTAAGTGAGGCGGAACGAATTTTAGACAAACCAAAACAGAAAACTGCTGTTTTTTTAGGTAAATTGGTAAGAAGAGGATTACTTAATCGGCTTAAGGCAGGGAAGTACCTTATTGTTCCACTGGAAATAGATAAGAGTAAGGAATATTTAGAGAATTGGTATCTTGTAGCTCGAGAATTAGCACGGCCTCATGAGTATTATATTTCTCACTATAGCGCCATGGTTCTTCACAATATGACCACTCAGCCTGTTGTTAGGGTTTACGCGAGTGTACCTGCTCGCATTCGTAGTCGACATGTTTCTGGGATCTACTTCTATTTTGTTTATTGTAATAGAAAAAAATTCTGGGGAATCTTTGAGAAATGGATTACCAAACAGGAAAAGGTTATAGTTAGCGAACTGGAAAGGACAATTCTGGATTGTTTGGAACGACCTGATTTGTGTGGTGGCATCAGTGAAATTGCCAAAGGAATTTGGATAAAGAGGAAAGAAATAGATTATCAGAAACTTGTGAGATACGCTGAGAAATTGAATGTTCGAGCGGTCGTTAAGAGACTCGGGTTTATTTTGGAACTTTATAGGCTGGGAGATGAGGGAATTATAAATTCATTGCGAAGAAATATTCAAAACAGTCTTAGTTATATAGTTCTTGACCCAACACTTCCGGCCAGGGGTAAACATCGTTCTCGCTGGAAGGTTTTGATTAACAGTCCTGAGGAAGAGTTAAAACAGGTCATCTGGACATAGTAATGATTCCTTTTTCTGAAATCGAAATCCTTGCTGGTAAATTTGGGGTCCTCAGAGAAACAATCGAGAAAGACTATTGTTTAACTTGGGTTCTTTTTGGGTTAACTGAATCTGACCTATTGGAAGATATTATCTTCTATGGTGGCACGGCGCTTAAGAAAATATATTTTTCAGATTACAGATTCTCTGAGGATTTGGATTTGACCTCGGGAAAATATCTTGAAGAGGAGCAAATCCTAAATAGCTTGGAGAAAATTTATAAGTATATAAAAGAAGGAGCGAACATAGGTTTTGAAACGGTTCAAGAGAGTCTAATTTCTGAAGGAGACCGGCTACAATTTTTCGTGAGATATGAAGGATTTCCTGAGCTTGCCGGATTAAAGCAATTTAAGGTAGACTTGCTAAGGAATGTTGAAGATATAGGATCGGCAGTTTATAGAAAAATTCTTTCGAACTATAGTGATATGAGAGGTTTTAAAAAAGAGCTAAAGGTTTATATCCTTGAGGCTATATTTGTAGATAAGTTAGGCATGATATTAGATACCAGCCGCTCTGAGCCCCGGGATATCTACGATCTATGGTATCTTTTGAAAAGCGGGCGATTAAATCTGTCCAAAATTAAAGAGCTCTTTAAGAAGCGGTATGGGTTTCTTCTTCCACTTGAGGCTGTTGAATCTGGTATTAAAAGTGATTTATATAGAAGACGCTGGCGTGAGCGTTTGGCTAATCAGATACACAAACTACCCAATATAGACGTTGTAATAACAGAAATAGAAGAGAATTTAAGAGAGAAGTTATGAAAATATTGGTGACAGGAGGGGCGGGGTTTATTGGGTCTAATATTGTTGATGCTTATATCGAAAAAGGGCATGAAGTCGTTGTTGTAGATGACTTATCATCTGGTAAGAAAGAGAACCTGAATAAGAAAGCAAAGTTTTACAATTTAGATATTTGTGATAAGGCACTGGAAGAGGTTTTTAACAAAGAAGGAATTGATATTGTTAATCATCATGCAGCACAGGTTGACGTGAGAAAATCTATATCTGACCCTGCCTTTGATGCCCGGATTAATATAGAAGGTTCACTCAATATTTTAGAAAATTGTCGGAAGTACAAAATTAAGAAGATAATCTTTGCTTCCAGTGGTGGTGTAATTTATGGCGAATGTGGCGATCCCCCTCCTAATGAAGATTCTCCCATCTCTCCTATTTCTCCTTACGGCGTAAGCAAGTATGCCATGGAATGTTATCTCTCTACTTATGAGAAAATTTATGGTTTAAGATATACTGCACTTCGCTATGGCAATGTTTATGGTCCCCGGCAGGACCCTTATGGTGAGGCTGGAGTTGTGGCAATCTTTTCCGGGAAGATGCTTAATAATGAAGAGGTCGATATTTTTGGCGATGGGGAACAAGTGCGCGATTACGTCTATGTAGGAGATGTAGTGAAGGCGAATATTTTATGTCTGGAAAATGGCGATAACGAGATATTTAGTATCGGGACAAGTAGATCTACCTCGGTGAATCAGTTATTTTCAGAAATGAAAGAACTAACCCAATACTCTAAACAGGCAGTGTATAAACCTCTCAGGGCTGGAGAGTTAATGAGGAGTTCTCTTGATGTGAAGAAGGCGGAGCAAAAGCTTGGTTGGAAAGCGGAAGTAAATTTTAGAGAAGGGTTGAAAAAGACAATAGATTTTTTTAGAGGAAAGACCTTGACATAGACTAGATAACAATGTATCATTTCCGTAAATAACAAAAAATTATTATTTTCAGAAATGAAATACAAAGAATTTAAGGATAAAATTCAGAAATATCCTATCTTTTCCAGCAGTCATCTTCCCGCCCTTACAGATAATGAGCAGGTGCTCCGTAATCAGTTGGCCCGATGGCGGAGGCAGGGTTTAGTCTTACGCCTTAAAAAGGGGTTATATGTTTTAAACAAGGAAGACAGGAAGATAAACCCCTCTCGTCCTTTTATTGCCAGTCAATTGCTTTCCCCCTCTTACCTCAGTACTGAATATGCTTTATCTTTTTATGACTTTATCCCGGAAAGAGTAGAGGATGTTACCTCTGTTACCACAAAGAAGACAACTACTTTCCTCAATGATTTTGGCACTTTTCACTATCAACATATTGATGTAGCCTGTTTTGTTGGGTTTAAAGAGACGAAAGATGACAATGGTTATCCTTTCTTTATTGCTGAACCAGAAAAGGCCATTGTTGACTTTTTGTATTTGAACCTTTTCAATTTTTCTGAAGATGATGTTAATATCTTCAGGGAGTCATATCGATTTCAGAATCTATCTGGTCTGGGCAGGCAGAAAATTAAAATGTTTGCTAAAGTTTTTAATAACAAGAAACTTCTGAATGTGGTTCACTCTTTCTGCGAATTTATGAAGGCGGAATAGCCAATGCTTGATATTATTAAGGCTCATTTAAATGAAAGAATGAGTAAAGAAGAAAAAGTTCATCTTGTAAGAGAAGATTTACAGGTGATTATCTTAAAGATTCTTTACGACCTGGGAATGTTTAGACACTTAGCATTTGTGGGTGAGACTGCCTTGAGAGTTCTTTTTGGTTTGAGACGTTTTTCTGAAGACCTCGATTTCTCTTTAATCCGGAAGAAAGGTTATAATTTTAATAAGTTTTCAACAGCCATTGAATACCAATTAAAAAAGTACGGGTTGAGTGTTGATGTAAAAAAAAATGACCTTAAGATAGTACAAAGGGCAATGTTTAGGTTCAAAAATATCCTGGTGAGCTTAGAGTTATCTGATATGAAAGAGCAAAAATTATCTATCGGGCTGGAAATAGATGCTCGACCACTAAAGGGCTGGAAAACAGATATTTCTCTGCTCAGCAAAGTCTTCGTCTTTACGGTAACCCATTATGACCTTTCGTCTCTTTATGCAACAAAACTCCACGCCTGTTTTTTCAGAAAGTACGTAAAGGGAAGAGATTTTTACGATCTGGTATGGTATTTAGGAAAGAAGATTTTACCAAATTTTGTTTTGTTAAATAATGCTATTGCTCAGACGGAAACTAAGAAAGTAGTTGTTACAGAAAAGAATTTTGAAGAATTTTTACTAGAAAAAATGGCGAAGGTCGATTTTGCCAAAGTCAGGAAGGATGTTGAACGCTTTTTAATTGATAAAGAAGAATTGAGGTTATTGAATAAAAAGCTAATTAAAGAATTGCTAACTAAATGAAAAAGGTACGGAAATGGTAGTTAAAGCTGTAATTATGGCAGGAGGGAAAGGGGAGAGGTTCTGGCCTTTAAGTAAAGAGAAGTTCCCCAAACAACTTCTTTCACTCACCGGAAAGAAGAGTCTCCTGCAGGAGACTGTGGATAGGCTCCAGCCACTTATTCCTCCTCAAGATATCCTTGTGGTAACACGGCGTTCCCTGGCGAGGGCCATTGAGCGCCAGCTTCCCCAGATACCCAGAAAAAACATAATCTCTGAGCCAGTGGGTAGGAATACTGCTCCCTGTATTGGCCTGGCGGCGAAAATGATTAAAGAAGATGCGGTTATGGTTGTTTTACCGGCAGACCATATAATTAAGCCTCGAAGAAAATTCCTGGATACTTTGAAAAAAGCAGTTACTCTTGCTAAAGAAACGGAGAATCTAATTACTATTGGTATTAAACCAACATACCCGGCAACTGGTTATGGATACATAGAGGCAGGGACAAGGGAAAGACGACAGGTGTTTAGGGTCAAAAGATTTGTAGAGAAGCCGGATAAGAAAAAAGCCGAAAGGTTCCTTAAAAGTGGTAGATTTTTCTGGAATAGTGGAATGTTTGTATGGAGGAAGTCAGTAATTCTGGAGGCAATAGGGAAATATATGCCTTCCCTCTACCAGAAATTGCAAATGATTTCTTCAAAGAACATAAGTAAATTGTATCCCGGATTGCCCAATGTCTCTATTGACTACGGGATAATGGAGAAAGCAAAGAATAGTCTCCTCATTCCTGCCGATTTCTCCTGGGAGGATTTAGGTTCCTGGGAGTCGCTGGATAAATTTCTTTCGCGCGACAAAGAAAAGAATGCTATTATAGGCAGAGTTTCAACGATAGATAGTCAAAATTGTATAATGGTGAATAGGAAAGGATTGTTATCTGCAATTGGCGTATCCGACCTTATTATTGTCTCTACAGAAGATGTTACCCTGGTCTTTCCCAAAGGAAAGGGTCAACAGGTTAAGAAATTAGTGGGGAAGTTAAGAAGAGACCCTAAGTTAGAAAAATACATATAGGGGTTTGAAAACCGTAAATGAATGAAGAAAATTGGTAGTGTAGGGGCTTGTCCCCGTAAAAATCAACCCATAAAGGGCTACACTACCTTGTCGAATGTATCGGACCCGTAAAGTGGTGGTATGGTAAAAATTAAGTTTGGCACAGATGGATGGAGAGGAGTTATTGCTGACGATTTCACATTCGATAATGTGAGAATCGTTGCTCAGGCGATAGCAGACTACCTAAAGGAAGAAGCGACAGGTAACAAGCCACAAGGGGTGGTTGTGGGGTATGATAATCGTTTTCTTGCTGAGAAATATGCTTTGCTAATTGCTGAAGTTTTATCCGGAAATGGAATCAAAGTGATTCTTAGCAATAAGTCTGTTCCTGCTCCTTGTGTCTCTTTTGCCATAGTGGAAAGGAAATACGATGGTGGGGTAATGGTTACTGCCTCGCACAATCCTCCACAGTTTTGTGGTATTAAATTTAAGGCTCCCTACGGAGGGTCGGCGACTGAAGAAATTACAAGAAAAATTGAGAAAAATCTTTATGGTAACAAGGTCTCTGAATCTGTTAATCCTGAATTGATAATTGAAGAAGATTTAATTCCTTCTTATCTTGCCAGATTGAAATCTTTTATCGATTTTGCTCTTATTAAAGATGCCGGTTTGAAAATTATTGCTGACCCTATGTACGGCGTGGCGAGTAATTATATCGAAGAAATACTTAGAGACACAAATTGTAACGTAATTACTCTTCATACTCGCCATGACCCGCTCTTTGGAGGATTGAATCCAGAGCCGATAAGTGAGAATTTGGGAGAATTGGAAAAGAAGGTAAAAGGGATGAACGCTGACATTGGGCTGGCGACCGATGGCGATGCTGACAGGATTGCTGTGGTTGATGATGAAGGGAATTATCTTACTCCTCACCAAGTCTTTCCTCTACTGCTTCTCTATCTGGTAAGGGAAAAAGGAGAGAAAGGCAAAGTTGTTCAGACTATCTCCCTGGGTTATTTGAGTGAGAGGATTGCTAAGAAGTGCAATTTAGAATTTCAGGAAGTTCCCGTCGGTTTTAAGAATGTGGCGAATTTGATGTTAAAGGAGAATATCTTTATTGGTGGAGAAGAGAGCGGTGGATATGGATACCGGGGGTATATTCCGGAGAGGGATGGGTTATTGTCCTCACTATTTTTTGTGGAGATGCTGGCAAAGACAAAGAAGAGACTCTCCACTCTGTTGAGAGAGATGGAAGAAGAGTTTGGAAAGTCGGTCTATGAGAGGGTTGATTTTGAATTGGCGAATACCAGGTGGGAAGGTTTAGAGAAAAAACAATTTGTCCAGGAACTGTATAAAAGAGCACCCAAGAAACTTTTGGATATTCCTGTGAAAGAGATAAAAACCTATGATGGAATTGAGTATATACTGGAAGATGATAGCTGGTTACTTCTCAGACCTTCTGGCACAGAGCCTGTTTTAAGAGTTTATGCGGAAACGGATGAGATTGGGAAGACAGAAAAGTTGCTTGCAATAGGGAAAGAAATTCTTTATAATGCTTGAAAGCATTCCGAAAGGGCCTGAGTGTGTGGAGTCCTCCCGAAAGGGGGGAATAACCCCCGATTTCATCGGGGGACTCCAGAATTTACGGCTACTAATTATTTCTCCGCTTGTGAAACTTTCGTTTCACACTCCAGGCACAATTGTCAAACAACTGAGGTTAATGCTATGAAAGCGATGGTTATGTCTGCGGGAATAGGGACAAGGTTGCGTCCGTTGACTTATAGCATCCCTAAGCCGATGTTTCCTATTGTGAATAAACCTGTTCTCGAACATGTTCTCGAACTCTTGAGGAAACATAATATCAAAGAAGTGGTTGTGAATCTTCATGCCCATCAAGCGATGATACGTAACTATTTTGGAAATGGTTCAAGATTAGGTGTGAAGATAAACTATTCTGAAGAGAAAAAGTTGATGGGGACAGCGGGTGGGGTTAAGAAGGTAGAACATTTCTTTGACGATACTTTTCTGGTAATGAGTGGTGATGGCTTGACTAATATTAACTTAACAGATGTTATAAATTTTCATAGAAAGAGAAGAGCTTTTGGCACTATGGTTCTTAAACGCATAGATACTCGCTTTGAGTATGGTATCGCCCTGACAAAAAGGGGAGGACAGATTAAGCAGTTTGTGGAGAAGCCTAACTGGAGTAGCGTGTTCAGTAATACAGTGAATACAGGGATTTATGTATTCGAGCCAGAAGTTTTTCGCTATATTCCCAAGGCAAAATTCTATGATTTTGCCAGGGATGTATGGCCGAAGCTTTTAAAGCGAGGAGAACGGATATTTGGTTATGAGGCAGAAGAATACTGGTGTGATATCGGCAATTTGTTCGAATATCGCCGGAGCCAGAACGATGCCCTGGAAGGCAAAATAAAATTAGACATCCCGGGAGAAAGAGGAAATAAGAATGTCTGGATAGGCAAGGATACTCAAATTGCTCCTGGCGTGAAAATAAAAGGTCCCTGCGTAATTGGGAAAAATTGCACGCTTAAGAAAAATGCCTTCGTTGGAGAATTTAGCACAATAGGGAACAACAGCATAATTGGAGAGGGAGTGAAATTGAGAAATTGCATTCTCTGGAATGGTGTCCATGTGCGAAAAAATGTTGAATTGGTTAATTGCATTATCGGCAATAATGCCGAGATATCCACGAATATATCTGTTTATGAAGGGTCGGTAATTAACATACGATTGTAGGGGTTCGATTCATCGAACCCGCATAAAAGGGCTCAATAAATTGAGCCCCTACTGATTTTTGAGGGAGGCGAAGAGTGAATAAAAGAAATTTCTCTTTCACTTCTGAATCTGTTACTGAAGGGCATCCAGATAAAATTTGTGACCAGATTTCTGATGCTGTCTTAGATAATGTCATCAAGCAAGATCCTAAGGGAAGGGTTGCCTGTGAGACATTTATAACTATAGGGCTGGTGGTTGTGGGCGGAGAAATCACCACAAAGGGTTGGGTCGATTTGCAGAAATTAGTGCGTAATGTATTAACAAATATTGGATATACTAATACTAAGTATGGATTTGATGCTAAGACCTGTGCTATCTTAAATGCTATTGGCAGACAGTCAGAAGATATTGCTCTGGGAGTGGACACTGGTGGAGCTGGTGATCAGGGCTTAATGATCGGTTATGCCTGCAGTGAAACTCCTGAATTGATGCCCTTGCCCATTATGTTAGCACATAAGTTGACACGCAAGCTGGCTGAGGTCAGAAAGAAGGGTATAATTAATTATTTAGGTCCTGATGGAAAATCACAGGTGACAGTAGAATACCAGAATGGGAAGCCGGTTGTGGTTAATAGGGCAGTTCTCGCTGCCCAGCATACAGAAGAGGCGGTGGATAAGACGGGAAAGATGATGACCAAAGAAGCAAAGGAAGAGATTATAGAAAAAGTTATTATTCCTACTCTTGGCAAATTTTATGACCCCAAGAAGACTAAATGCTTTATTAACGAGACCGGTAAATTCGTTATTGGTGGTCCACAGTCGGATACAGGAATGACTGGAAGAAAAATTATTGTAGATACATACGGGGGTATGGTTCCCCATGGCGGCGGCGCTTTCTCAGGTAAAGACCCCACCAAGGTCGACCGTTCTGCCTCTTATACGGCAAGGTATATTGCCAAGAATATTGTAGCTAGTGAGTTAGCTGATAAATGCACAGTTCAATTAGCATACGTTATTGGCGTGGCCGAGCCAGTCTGTATAAATATTAACACATTTGATACTGGAAAAGTACCTGAAGAGAGACTGGGAGAATTAGTCAGAAAGCACTTCGAACTTACACCCCAGGGAATGATTAAGATGCTAAATCTTTTAAGACCGATATATCAGAAAACAGCAGCCTATGGACATTTCGGGAGAGAGGAAGAGGAATTTACCTGGGAAAGAACAGATAAAGCAAAAGACCTGAAAAAAGAAGCTTAAGGGGGATATATGAAATACCATATAAAGAATGTAAAGCTTGCCCCGGAAGGGAAGTTGCGTATCGAATGGGCTGAGAGGGAAATGCCTGTTTTGAGATTAATTAAAAAGAGGTTTAAGAAAGAGAAACCATTGAAGGGAAAACGCATCTCTTGTTGCCTGCACGTTACCAGCGAAACTGCCAACCTGCTTGATACTTTGAAGACTGGCGGAGCAAATGTAGTTCTCTGTGCCTCAAATCCCCTTTCCACTCAGGACAGAGTGGCAGCATCACTGGTCAAAGACTACGGGATTCCAGTCTTTGCCATCTGTGGCGAAGATAAGAAAACATATTACCAGCATATCAAAGCAGTCTTAAATCATCAACCCCACATCACAATGGACGACGGCGCTGACCTGGTATCCACCTTACATTCTAAGTCTGAGCGTGGAGGAGCTCTTATAAAAAATGTAATTGGTGGAAGTGAAGAAACTACCACAGGAGTGCTCCGCTTGAGAAGTATGGAAAGTTCTGGCGTGTTAAGATATCCCATCATTGCAGTAAACGATGCCCAAACCAAGCACTTCTTTGACAATCGCTATGGCACGGGACAATCTACAATTGATGGGATAGTTCGGGCAACCAATATCTTGTTGGCAGGAAAGAATTTTGTTGTCTGTGGCTATGGCTGGTGTGGAAGGGGAGTGGCAATGAGGGCAAAGGGAATGGGAGCCAATGTGTTGGTTACCGAAGTAGACCACCTAAAAGCAATAGAAGCAGTGATGGATGGATTTCGGGCAATGCCCATCCTGGAAGCGGCGAGGATTGGAGATATCTTTGTGACTTTGACCGGCGATATTAATGTGATTAGACCCAACCATTTCCGCCGCATGAAGGATGGAGCAATAATCTGTAATTCCGGACATTTCAATGTAGAAGTAGATATTGAAGGTTTAAAGAGAATCTCCAAAAAAAGAAGAAGAATTCGCCAGTTTGTAGAGGAGTATACTCTACCTAATGGCAGAAGAATAAATCTTCTGGCAGAAGGAAGGTTAGTCAATCTTGCTGCTGCCGAGGGACATCCAGCCAGCGTAATGGATATGAGTTTTGCCAATCAGGCTTTGTGTGCAGAGTATCTGAGTCGCCGGGGCAAGAATTTGGCAAAAAAAGTCTATCCAGTTCCCCAAAGTATAGATAGAAAAATTGCCCGCTTGAAACTGAAGACAATGGGAATAAAAATTGATGGCTTAACAGGCGAGCAGAAGAAATATCTCTCCTCATGGGAAATGGGAACTTGAGTAGTCCCATCATCTTAGTCCTTTCCCAATGGGGAGAGGGATGGGTGAGAGGGTAGGAGTGTCAAACGAAAGTTTGACCTGGTAAAGATTTTGTGAGAAAAGTCACTGACAAATTTCCAAACCTGTGGTAATATAATTATAGAAAGCTTGACCACACTCTTTTCCTCTCCCTCAGGGGAGAGGAGAAAGGTGAGGGGTGAGTAGTAAAAGGAGGAATCGGAATGAGAAAAATCATTAGTTTGGCAGTAGCAGTGTCAATGGTGGTGGTTTTGGGACAGATTGGTCTGGCAAGTTCCTTTAAAATTTTGGGAACAAGACCATTGGGAATGGGAGGAGCATTTGTGGCAGTGGCTGAGGATGCAATTGCCCAGTACTGGAATCCCGCAGGCTTCGCTCTCCAGAAAGGGTTTGATATCCAGATTCCCATAGGTGTGGGCATAGAGACCACGGAAGGCTTAATTGATGAAGTGGATGACTTGGGAGAAATAGCTGATAAAGTAGGTGAGATTCAGGCCAAGCAAGAGGCAGGTGAGGATTTGACTCCCAAGCTGATGCGAGAATTCACTTCTTCAATCAACGAACTGGACGATTTGAATAAAGCTGGATTGGGATTGATTTTAGATATAAATGCCGGGCTTAATATTCGTTATGGCAACATAGGGATTGGGGTGATTAACATAACCGAATTAGCAGCAGACCCGAGTCTCGACCTCGACCATATTGGGCTGGGAGGAGTGGATACAGATGCACTCGATGCCTTGCGTGTAGATATTGGAGGTTTGGGACCTGGTGATGTGGAGGGATTATTGTCTACGGCACAAGGAAACATTGCCACTAATATAGCAAATTCTTTGAATGATTTGGGTGTAGCTCCTACGCCTGGGCTCGAAAACTGGGATAATCAAGACATTGCCGAGGAACTGGTAACTGCTGGTGTCTTGGTAGGCCTTTCTGATGATGAGATTGCAGAAGTGGCTGATAAAATTGCTATCGTCGCTGGCCTTGCTGTACTCGGTTCGATTGAGGAGAGCGGTTTCAGTGGTAACGAAACGAATATCAGATTAAATGGAATAATGCTTTTTGAAGCTCCGATTACTTATGCACGGGAACTGCCCTGGTTAAAGAATCTTTATGTGGGAGGCAATTTCAAATTTATGTATGGAATGGTGGGGTTCGCGGAATTTCGTGTATTTGAAGACGAGGACCTTATGGAAAGTCTGTATGAAGATTATAATGATAATACTAAGAAGTCAAGCACAATCGGAGTGGATGTAGGTGCCCTTTACGACTTGAAGGAGAATTGGAAAGTGAGATTTGGAATGGTTGTAAGAAACCTGACCTATCCTTCATTTAGTCAGCCGAAAGAAGCGAAAGCAGCGGGTTTAGACAAGTACGTTATAGAGCCACAGGTGAGGGTTGGAGTAGCCTACTGGCCTTTAAATTTCATAACTCTTTCTGCAGATTGGGACCTGACCAATAATAAGACAGCTCTCCAGGGATACTATTCCAAAATGTTGAGCTTGGGGGCTGAAGTGAATATTTTCAACAGGTCCTGGCTGAACTTTGCCCTGCGTGGCGGATTTATGGATAATTTAGCTGAGAGTTCCGGGAGTATGTTCACTGCTGGACTCGGTTTAAATATCTTCCATTTCCAGTTAGACTTTGCCGGGGCAGTAAGCACTAAAACTACAAGAATAGCTGATAGCCAGAAATTCCCTACCGCTTTAATCGGCTCAGTTGGCATCTCAGTTAACTTCTAATTCTCTGGGTAACCACCCTGCTTTGCAGTTCTGGAGTCCTCCCGAGAGGGAGGAAAGAGCACAGATTGAATCTGTGCCTACAACGGCATTTGTAGATCCCGATGAATCGGGACAAAATGGGCTATCGAACAGCAAAATGGTGATGAAGAAGAAAATATTTTTTGCCTTCCTGATATTCAATACTCTTTTTTTCTGTACCAACCTCTGGGCAGGAGAAATAAAAAAAGCATTTATTATTGACCTTAAAACTAATCGAAAAGTATCGGTGGTGGCTGGTGAAATCTTGGTCAAATTTAAGGCTGAGGTTAAAAAAGAGACTATCGATAAGATTAATGAAAAGTTTGGGGTGGAGATAAAGAAGAAACTGAGAATTAAGAATACTTATCGCCTGAAGGTTCCCCCTGCCAAGATTAATGAGATGCTGAAAAAATACAGAGAGGACCTCAATAATGTTGAATATGCTGAACCTAATTATATAAGAAAGGCTTTTCGGACTCCAAACGACACACAGATGCCCAGTCAATGGGGAATTACTCAGATACAGGCACCCGACGCATGGGACACCGAGACCGGGAAAGCGAGTATTGTCATTGCTATTTTGGATACTGGCGTTGATTATGACCACGAGGATTTGAGTGGAAATATGTGGGACGATGGAGGCGGCAATTGTGGCAAAGATTTTGTAAATGGAGATAACAACCCTGATGATGACCATGGTGAAAGCCATGGCACACATTGTGCTGGCATTGCAGCAGCTGTTACAAATAATAGTACTGGAATTGCCGGTGTCTCCTGGAAATCTAAAATTATGGCGGTGAAAGTGCTTTATGCCGATGGAAGTGGAACATTAAGTGATGAAATAGATGGCATAGATTATGCTGCCAATAATGACGCAGACATTATCAGTATGAGTTTTGGCACTACTGGTTATCCTATTCCTAGCGATCTGGAAAGGGATGCGATAAACGATGCCTATAGCGAAGGTTGCCTTTTAGTAGCCGCCTCTGGAAATGAGAATCAATCCTATGTTGCTTATCCAGCAGCATATGATAATGTGATTGCCGTTGGTGCAACTAATCAGAGTGATGAGCGCTGTGACCCTGTGGATTGGGGTGCCGGTTATGGTAGCAATTATGGAGCAGAGCTGGATGTGGTCGCTCCAGGCCATAATATTTTGAGTACTGTGCAAATGGGTACAGGTCCATTGGGCAGTAATTATGATAGTATGGGTGGCACATCTATGGCTACACCATTCGTTTCTGGCTTGGCAGCTTTAATTCTCTCCCAATTGGGAGGATTGGCGCCTTCTGATGTAAGGCGAATAATTGAGAAGACTGCAGATGATATATGGCCCCCAGGTTTGGACCAAAAGACGGGATGGGGAAGGATAAATGCTTATAATGCCCTAACCGCTTATTATGTGGTTGGGGAAATTGTGCATATGGCAATGAATTATCCTAATCCATTCAGGCCGAGAGAGGAAAATTATACTACTATCTATTTTACTACTAAACGAGCTGTGGCGGAGAAAAGTATTGGTATCTATAATTTGGTCGGGGAACTGGTTTTAGATGTAAAAGGGAGCAGTATATATATGGATAAGTGGTATGATGACGGATATGTTTATAAATACGAATGGGATGGAAAAAATGATTATGGAGATAGGGTGGCTTCTGGAATCTATATATATGTAGTTAATGCCGACGGTAGTAAGAAAACAGGAAAGCTTGCAGTTATAAAATAGGTAGTGTAGGGGTTTATCCCCGTAAAAATTACGCCCATAAAGGGCTACACTACTATTTTTATTATTTGTGGACTTTTGAGATTAAGACCAGTCCTAAAATTCCAAAGATAATATTGGCAAACCAGGCAGCTAAAATAGGTGGCAAGATGTGGTTCTCTCCAATTGCTTTACCTACAGAGAACATTTGCCAGTAGAGAAAACAGATAAATAAGCTGAAAGCAAATCCCCTTACTTTCCCGCTTTTTGAAGTCTGCAGAGCAAAGGGAATACCGATGAGTAGAATGATAAAGGAGGAGAAAGGAAAGGATATTTTTGAGTGGAGCGCCACTTTTTCTCTAATTGCCGGAATCCCATTTCTAGTCAGTTTGGCAATATAATCTCTCAATTCGAAATAGTTCATTTCACCAGGTTTCTTCTGCTTACGGAAAAAATGGTCTAAGCGCTCTGGCAAATAGATGACCCTTTCCTTAAATTTCTCTTCTCTTATTGTTCCCTTTTCGTTCTGGTCAAACTGACGGACTATTCCATCATAAAATATCCAGTAGTCGTCTTTCCATACGACTTTTTTGGCATAGATTTGATTTATTAGAGCAGAATTTTTGTCGAATTGGTCAACGGACACTTCTTTCATTAATTTCTTCTCTCCGTCGAGATGCTTGATGGTGTACATCCTTCCTTGTTCCCCTGCTATCACCAGGTTGTCCTGCTGTTGATAATTTCTTATCTTTCGATGCTTCACTTTAACATTGTAGATGTAATCTACTCTCTGATTAGCGTAAGGCACGATGACTTCACTGAACAAAAGAGACCCCATAACCAGGAACAGGCAGAAAACTAACAGAGGAGATAGAATTCTATATAGGCTTATTCCGGAGGCTTTCATAGCTGTAAGTTCGTTATGGCGGACAAGACCTCCCAGGGAGAAAAGAATGGCCAGAAGAACCGCTACAGGAAGTGTCTGGATCAGCCATTCAGGTGTTCGCCAGAAGAGGTATTCTGCACAAACCAGAAGGGGAGTTCCCATGTCGACCCATTTGACGCGCTGGTAAAATAGTTCAGAGATTATGAGTAAAGAGGCAAAAGCAGCCGTTCCCAGGAGAAATGGTTTCAAGAATTCATTTAATATGTAACGAGTTAAGATACGCATTTGTGTTTTTAATCTCAAAAAGGTAGCAGCAAAGCGTAAGCTTTATTTCCTTGTAGGGGTTCCGATAAATCGGAACCCGCGGGTTCGATGAATCGAACCCCTACAGTGAATTACTTTGCGGTTCTGTAAATCATCCAGATGCCGGCTATCCCTATGGTCAAATTTGGTATCCACACACTGAAGAGAGGAGGAGCGATTCCTCTCTCTCCCATAGTAATCCCTTCCACCAGGAGAAACCAGTATAATAGAAACAGACCCAGGCTCAAGCCAAATCCAATCGATTTCCCCCCCTTGCGTGATTTTATTCCCAGGGGAATTCCAATTAAGCAGAAAACAAATGAAGCAAAAGCGAGTGACCTACGTTGATGGTATTCTACTTCTAATGAAAGAGTAGGGATGTTATCTCGCTTCAGTCTTTTTATTTCCTGTAGAAGTTCAGATTTTTCCATCTGTCTGATTCGTTTGACCTTCGGGGGCGGAGTTTGGGTAAGGTCGAGTGAAATGTCGTAATTCTTAAAATAGGTTATGCTGTACTTGTTAGGGTCCTGTTTATCTTTCTGTTGGATGCTCCCATCAAATAACTGGAAAACCACTTGTTGCTCATTGCTTACAATGTTCCCGCGCTGGGCGGTGATTAATGTGGGAAAACTGTCTTTTTCCATTTTATACATAATTATGCCCGAAAGTTTCCCTTTCTTTTGCTTAATCTTCTCTACATAGAGCCTGTAATCCTTTATTTCCAGGAAGGTGCGCTCTTCAAGTTTAAGTATGGGATTCCTTTGGACTATCTGGTAATATAGTTGGCGGAATTGATTGTAAGACCGGGGTGCTATCTGCTCGTTAAAGGAGACTAAAAATATACTCACAACAAAGCTCAGAATAATAACAGGGGAGAAGATACTGTATAAACTTACACCCGATGCCTGGATTGCAGTTATCTCATTATCTGAAGAGAGCCTGCCAAAACAGATAAGGGTACCCGCCAGGATTGCCATGGGAATGGTATAAATGAGAGTGGAAGGTAATACATATCCGAGGAGCTGGATAACTGATAACAAGCTCACACCCTTACTAAGCAGGAGGTTTATAGAATCAAATAATCTTTCCATAATTAAGATAAAGGTAAATATGAAAAGAGCAAAAAAAGTAGGGGGTATGAATTCAGTAATAATATAACGATGTAGAATTTTCATTTTAAGGGTAAGCCCAAGAAATAACCTGGAGTTTGCGTTTTTTCTATTCAAGTACGATTATACATAATTACATCGATTATAGCAATTGTAAAATTCTGTAGCTTTTTAAAAGCGGTTGACAATAAAGGGAGTCTGTGATATAATCATTTTAGAAGCTACATAATTTATAGGGTCAGCCTGTCTTTTCCGAAAAGGCAAACTTCGAGAAATCGGAGGACGCAAAACCACAGTCCCGCACAGCGGGAGGCTGGGTTACCGAAGGAAGACACGTAGAGAACTATTTAGCCGCGAACCAGTGATTCGGATGCGGGTAGTACTTTTTTGGAGAAGACTGGGGAGCGGTTTTTTTATTGTAAATTGGGATTAAATTAGTTAGAATACTTTAAATACTCAAAATAGGTACTCTGGGTCGTCTCTGACCCAGAGTTTCTGTCCCGACGAGTCGGGACTACCAGTCAGGGGTTTTTCAACAATATCTGAATCAAACCCCTACAACGAAGATTTAAAAGGGAAAAATGTTACTTTCCAGAAAGATTATTCTATTAGCTTTGATTGCATCCATTGGACTTGCTTTAGTGAGTTCTATGGACGTTAGGGGTGGTGCACTCGAAGATTTTGATGCCTTTATAAAAGAGAAGGAAAAAGAGAAGGAATTTATCTCCTATAGTCAAGAAGAATGGAATAAGATGAGGGATGAGAAGGAGCAAGAAATATTTATAATTGAAGAAGAACTTTTGGCTCCGCCGAAAGTGGAAAAGGTAGAAGAAGTAAAACCAGAAGAGGAAGAGCCTGTTCCCCCTCTTCCCGGAGGGATTGGTATAATCCTTCCCTTTGAGTCGAGGTTGAGCATATCGGGACAGAAGAGGATCTCCATGAAGTACGGTGTTGTATTCTATAAGGATGAGGAGGAGAGGACAACTACTGGTACTCCCGCTGGGGTGACTGAGGGGTTTGATATGGACCAGGAACTCCAGGTGAAGATTAAAGGACAGGTAGGTACAAAGATTACGGTTAATGTGGACTATGATGATACTGTAGAGGATAAAAGAGATATTTCCGTGGTGTATAAAGGAGACCCGGGAGAAATTGTTCAGGAAGCAGCATTCGGGGATATTACCCTGGAACTTCCAGCAACCGAATTTGTCGCTTATAAGAAGAGCGTATTTGGAGGGAAAATTAATGCCCAGTATAAGGAATTTAAATTTATGGCTATCGGCTCACAGACCAAGGGAATACCGGAGGAGAAGAAGTTTAAAGGTAAGAGCACATTTGAAAAGAGAGACATTAACGATACGTCTTATCGGCGGCGAAAATATTACGAGCTGTGGAATACAAACATTCAGAGCGGAACTGAACAGGTCTATATTGATGACCGGGATGGGACAAATAACCAGAATGGTGCCGAGATGATGGTGAGAAATAGTTTACTGACACCAGCTACATATTGGGGATATTTCAATCTTCAGGTTCCGGGACAGGATTACACTATAGACTATATCAAAGGGATTATCACTTTCCGGAAGAGTATTTATGAAAATTATGTCATTGCTGTGGATTACAAAAAGTCGGATGGTAGCTGGCTGCGGGAAGAGAATATCAACCAAGAGCCCAAGATACTTAAAGATGAAGATGAAGACCTGAATCAGGAAATGATGAATTATTACGACTTAGGGCGGAAAAAGATTATTCAGGGAGTTGAGGGCAGGGACTTTATTGTGAAGATTTTGAATTTGAACCGTAATGAAGTGACCATGTTTGGGAATGCTTATGACATTATTGAAATGGATTATGATGAGGGCATATTGAAATTTAACGAACGTTGGCCTTTTGGCGAGACTTCTGACATATATGATAAGACAAATCCACAGCACCATTACATTATATATATGGAGTATAAGTATCGGCAGAAGACATATTTCCTGCGGCCGAACATCGTGGAGGGGAGTGAAAAAATCACAATAAATGGTCGGCTAATCAAAAAAGATGAAGACTATTTCATTGACTATGAATCCGGCTTTATTACATTCTTTCGTGAAGAAGAGATTGATGAAGAGACAGAAATTAAAATTAACTATGAATATATGCCATTCGCCGGTCTCTTCCAGGAGACTCTGTTGGGCGCAAGAGGAGAATGGGCGCCCACTGATAGGTTCTTTTTGGGTTCCACAATCCTGTATAGCGGTGCAGCTAAAGCACCAACTATCCCTAGCGTGAGGGCGACTCCGGGAAGTAAACTTATTCTGGATGCAAATTCAGAATTCTCTTTTGACCCCCAACCATTTTTCCCTTTCAAAACAAAAATTTCTGGAGAATTAGCCATGAGTTTCAATAATCCCAACACCTGGGGAAAGGCAATAATTGATAGCATGGAAGGGGTAAAGTTAATTGATGGAATGCCCACTGATAAAGATGTGTGGCAGATAGCCAGTAACCCGGGAGGAGTTCGCACAAAAGAAAGAGCCATTAGCTGGGATAATGAGGATGTCAGGATTAAGGATTTTAAGCCGAATGCGGATGTGGGTGAAGATGAAGAACAGGAAGTCCTGAAGATTAGTTATAATTTGACTGGGAATGCTACAGCATCTATTGTCTATCCTATTTCTACTCGAGGAGTCGACTACTCGCAGAAGGAAAGTTTAGAACTATATGTTTATGGCGATAATAGCGGAGAAATTCTGGAGATTACATTGGGAACTATTGCTGAGGATGCCGATGTGGATGGGGACTTGGACACAGAGGATATCAATGGCGATGGGACTCTAAATGTCGGCGAGGATGTTGGCTGGCAATTTTTTAATTGGACTCATGATGACGAGAAAAATTACCTTAAAGATGGAAAGTTTGGTTACAACAATGGAAAAATTGATACCGAGGATCTGGATGGGGACCGTTTTGGTCCGGAACCAGAAGGTTATGTTGTCCCATTTTCGACTGGTATAAACTGGCCTGGGTGGAAGAAAGTGGAATGGGACCTTGGTATTACTACAGACACTGCCTCAAACTGGACAGCTATAAAACACATCAGGATAACATTGAAGGGAACAAACGTTTCAGGAAGTATAAAGATTGCTTCTATCGGTATAGTGGGGAATAAATGGGAGAGAGGAGTTGTCCAGAGCACAGGTACGTACGATAGGTTTTCCGTTGATGCTGTGAATACCGAGGATGATATTGATTATGGTCGCGGCTTACTCGATAACGCCGATTATGAAGACCTTTATGGTGAGAGACTTATTGAAGAAAGGGAAGTGGAACAGACACTTTCGCTAAACTACACATTAATTAGGGGCGCAACTGGCTACACGAAATGGACATTTACCAGAGCCGAGGACTACTCAAAATATAAGGAACTTAGGTTCTTCATTAAGAAAAAGCCTGGGGGCTCGGGAGAACCTACCTTCATAATGAGATTGGGCACTCTCAGCGATCACTACCAATTTGAAAGAACGGTGGACTGGGAAGGATGGAAGCTTTTGACCATTAACTTAGAAGATATTGATGGAAAGTATGGGGCAGACACGATGGAAAGTTCAGATGGAACCATAACCAGGGCAGGAAGTCCTGTTCTCACCAACATTGCCGAGATAAAACTAATGATTGTAAATGATACAACGGGTGATATTGATGGAGAAATCTGGGTTAATGAGATTCATCTCACCGGTGCAAGGAGAAAGGATGGTTGGGCAGGCAGATTGGGAGTAGATTTTGAACTTCCCCACTGGCTCACTTTTGGCGGAAAGTACTGGTATATGGATAGGAATTTCGAGACAATTACTGTTCCCAGCAAGAATCAAGACAAAGAGGTAATCTCAGCTTACACCAATTTTAATAGACTCAGTTACTTGCCGCTCTCATTGGATTGGAGCAAGACTACCACAATTACTCCTTCGGCAGTTAGGGTTGCGGATTTGAGCGTCCAGGATGAAGGTCGTGTAGTAAGCCATCAGGGCAGTGCCAGTGCGGAATTGAGATTGCCAAAACTGCCCAGGTTAGGGACAAGTTATACTAAAAACATTGTTGAGCGCAGTCAGCCTGAAGGCAAAAGGGAAGATTCGGATACATATTCAACTACTCTTCATCAGTATGAACTGCCGATTCGCTTCTTTCTTTTCCCCCACGATTTAAGCGGTTCTTATAAAAGAATTAATAAATTTAACAAATTCACAAGCACCGCTCCTACACAGAGACAGAAAAACTTCTGGGAATTCACAGACGATTGGTCGGGTAGAGCAACCTTCAGGCC